>DATLGQ010000396.1:0-11750 GCA_035540435.1 Fimbriimonadaceae bacterium | reverse complement strand
GCATACTGGAACCCGTCCATCCGGACTGACGCTGCCGGCAGAGCCACTGTGCAGGTGCGCCTCCCGGATAACCTGACTTCTTGGCGCGCCACTGCGACCGGCGTCAGCCTCGGCACCCATGTCGGGCGTGGCAGCAGTACGATGCGGGTCCGGAAGGACCTGATGGTGCGCATCGAAGCGCCGCAGTTCATGGTGCAAGGGGATCAGGTGCAGGTCAGCGCCTTTCTCACCAACGACACCGGAACGGCCCAGCGCGTCCGTCTTCAGGTCCAGACCGATGGACTCACTCTGGACGGCGATGCCACCCGAGAGGAGCGGGTCGAGCAGGGCCGCCCCACGAGGATCACCTGGACCGCGACCCCTAGGCGCACCGGGGAGGTGTCGCTCATTGCCAAGGCTTGGGTCGAGGGCGGCGCCAGCGATGGCGTCGAATCGCGGGTTCCGGTGGTTCCTCACGGGCGGCTGCTGATGGAGCAGACGGCCGGCGAACTGAAGGGACAGGGCGCGCTGAAGATCGAAGTTCGTCCGGGAGCAGATCGCCCGACCGGGAGGGTGGTCCTGACGCTCTCGCCGACTCTGATGGCCACGCTCGCGCAGTCTCTCGACGATCTGATCGGATTCCCCTATGGCTGCACCGAGCAAACCATGAGCCGGTTCATGCCGACGGTCGTCGTGAGCGAGGCGGTCAAGTCGCTGGGCCTCCCGGCGCCTCGCCAGGCTTCTCAGATTCCGCAAATGGTCGCAGAAGGCTACACCAGGCTCGAACGCATGCAGCACAGCGACGGCTCGTGGGGCTGGTGGGAGCACGATGTTGGCGATCCCTGGATGACGGCTTACGTTTTGGAGGGCATTTGGCGAGCGGAGAAGGCGGGCTTCCCGAACCCGATCGATCTGGAGGCGACCTACAAGTGGTGCCGGGAGTACCTTGCGCGAGCCGGAACCAAAGAGGGCGATGCGACCGCGAGGGCCCGCACCCGATCAAACCTGATGTACCTTGCATACGCTCTCGCGCTCCATGGCCAGAGCCAGGCCGCTGCCGCCGCTCTGGACGCGTCCGACCTTCGCGCCGCGCAGGGCGAGGACCTCGCTCACGCTGTCCTTGCGGCTCGGGCTTTGGGTCGAGCCGACCTGGCTTCTGATCTGGCGACGAGGTTGTCCAACGCGCTGCAGGAGCAAGCAGCGACGGCCCATTGGCAAGAGCGTTCGTACGGGATCGAGACGACTTCTCGTGGCTTCGCTGCCTTGGCGGCAGCTCGACCGGATCATTCCGCGTTGCCAAAGATCGCGCGGTACATCGCGGCCTCGCGGAAGGGCGGATCATGGATCAGCACGAGGGACACCGCTTACGCCATCATCGGCCTTGGCGCATATATGAGTGCGCGTGGGGAGCAGCTTGCGGACCTGGATCTCGCGCTCCTGGTCAACGATAGGCCCTACCGCCGGCTCCAGCTCTCGGCCGAAGATGCCATGCGGAAGGACCTCCGACTGACGATTCCGTTTGAGGACCTGCAAGAGGGCACAAACCGACTCGAGATTCGGGAGAGCTCGGGCCGCACGGTCTACTACGGTCTCGACACGCGGCAGACGGTCGTGCAGGAACGCTTGGGCGGCGTAGCAGGCGATTCCGGGCTGTCGGTCGAGCGCCGGTTCTACCGCCTGGAGCCCACTAGATTCGAGAACGGGCAGATGCGCCTGATGGCCTCGAAGGACCCGACGCGACGCTTCACGGCTGGGGAGCCAATCCGGGCCGTCTTAACGATTCGGGCTCGCCAGGAGCATGAGTTCATCATGATCGAGGACATGCTGCCAAGCAACTGCCGAGTCCAAGACCGCGGGCCACTCGACGAAGGCGAGTCGTGGGGCTGGTGGTACTCGAGCCGCGATGTTCGCGATGATCGGATCGCATTCTTCGCGCGCCGGCTGCCCGCTGGAACTCACACCATCGAGTACACGATGCGTGCAGAACAACCCGGAACGGTCAGGGTCTTGCCGGCGACGATCTCGAACATGTACGCGCCCCTCAGCCGTGCGTCCTCGCCTTCCGCCGAGTTGGAGGTGCGTCCTTGAAGGGGTTGCTGCTCGCCTTGGCCATGGTGCTGACGCTTGGAGCGATGTTGGCCCAAGGTGGTTCGGCGGACGTACTGCTGGCAGAGTTCGCGACCTCGCTCGAAGGGCGAATGGCCTCTCAGCGCTACAACGCGGAGCTTGCTCTCGAACGCCTTCGCGGGGTGGTGATTCATCCCGGTGAAACGTTCTCTTTCAATCGCGTCGTGGGCAGCTTCTCGCGGGACGCCGGCTACCGCAAAGCGCCCGTCAGCTACAACGGCCAGCTCGTGTCCAGCTGGGGCGGTGGCGTGTGTCAGAGCTCGACCACTTTGTACAACGCTGCGCTATACGCGGGCCTGGAGGTCGTCGAGAGGAACCGGCACCGGTTCGCGCCCAGCTACATCCCTCCTGGCAGGGATGCGGCCGTGGCCTACGAAAGCATCGACCTCAAGCTTCGCAATCCGCATTCGTTTCCAGTGAGGATCGAGGGCCATGCGGACGAGCGCCGGCTCATCCTCAGGTTTCTGGCGCGGGAGAGCACTTCTGAACGCCCCAAGGTCGTGCAGGACGTGCAGCATGTGCTGCAGCCTCAAGTCTTCGAGATGCGCACCGGGCCGGGCGGGAAGAGCCGGATCCGCAACTCGGGGAAGGCGGGCTACGAGGTTGCCACCTATCGTGTGACGGGTGAGCGCCGCGAGCTGCTCTCGATCGACAGCTACCCTCCTATGCATCGAATCGTGGAGTATCGATAGCAGCGGATCGCCCACAATCTAAGGGTGATCCTGGTTATCGACAACTACGACTCCTTCACCTATAACCTCGTGCAATACCTGGGGCAATGTGGCGCTGAAGTGAGGGTTCGTCGCAACGACGAGGTTTCGCTCGAAGAGATCACCGAGATGCGACCCGATGGGATCATGTTGTCACCCGGCCCTTGCACCCCAAGTCAGTCAGGCGTTTGCCTCGACGTGTTGCGCGAGGCGATGGCGCCGGGCGGCAGGCTTGAAGGCATCCCCCTGTTCGGAGTCTGTCTCGGGCACCAAGCTATCGGACACGCCGCGGGGGGACGGGTCGAGGTCGCGTCCCACATCAGGCACGGGAAGGCGTCCCAGATCCGGCACGACGGCCGCGGACTGTTCGAAGGGATGCCCAATCCATTCAGCGCCATCCGCTACCACTCACTGGTGGTGACGCGCGCTACGGTGCCAGAAGAATTCGAGATCAGTGCGACCGCAGAGGACGACGGCGAAGTCATGGGCCTTCGGCACCGCACGCTTTCGATCGAAGGCGTGCAGTTCCACCCCGAGTCGGTGCTCACGGAAGACGGTATGACGATCGTCGCGAACTTCGTGAAGCGCTGCCGAGTGTAGGGCAGTTGGCGGTGGCGGTTCACAACGGACGCTCTTTCCCCCTGGCCCTCCGGCAAACGCTATAATGATGGGCAGCGGGGAGAATTGTTCTGTTGCAGTCGACGGGCACGAAACTTGCACTGAGGGAGCCTTATTGAGCGTCATTGAGCCCACGGGCGGTGCTTTAGCCGTCCCCGAAAGGAAGCTGTCACCACTTGAAGCGATCACTCGCTCGCCTGCGTTCCTGCCTGGCCTGCTGCTGGCCGCAGGCATCGCGCTGATCTTCTTGCCCCTATGGCCGCGCCTCTTCAACCTCTGGCAAGGGGAAGACGGCTACTACTCCCACGGGTTCCTGGTCCCGGCGATCGCGGGCTACATCGTGTACCGCTGGTGGCCGCGGCTGCAGTCGATCCCGGTGCACGCGGGTTGGCTGGCGCTGATCCCCCTCGCGCTGGTTCTCTACACGAGTCGGATCGCGGTCGCGAACCGAATCGAGGGCCTGATGGCCGTGTGCCTGCTCGGCGTGCTGTTGCTCTCGATCTGGCTGATCGCGGGCTGGCGCTGGATGTGGGCGCTGCTCTTCCCGGTAGCGTATCTGGGGTTCGCGCTGCCTCTCTGGACGGGCTTGATCAACAACACCACGAACCCGCTTCAGATCGTGTCGACGAAGATCGCCTACTACATCCTGAAGCTGATGGGGTTCGAGCTCTACCAAGCCGAGCCCACCGTGATCCTGATGGGCTCGTTCGAGCTGAACGTCGCGGTGCCTTGCAGCGGGCTGAAGTTGGTCCTTGCCCTGACCGCCTTCACGGTCTTCTTTATGTTGATCGCCAACCTCAAGTGGTGGGGCAACGTGATCATGGCCGCGATGATTTTGCCGCTCGCGCTACTGATCAACGGGCTGCGGATAGCCATGATCGGAGTGGTGGGCGAAAAGTACGGCGATAGCGCCGGCTACCAGTTCCACGACTACAGCGGCTATATCACCCTGATCGTTTGTTTCTTCATCCTATTCAAGCTGGCGAGGTTCCTCGGATGGAAAGACTGAAGGTACGCGCGTTTGCGACTGCGGGGGTACTGCTGCTTGCGGGCATGATGATCCAGCTCACGCCCGCAGTGGACCTGCCCTCCAAGTCCGAAGAGTGGCTGATCGAGCAGGCGCCGGCGCAGGTCGATCGCTTCACCTTCGTGCCCGGTCCCAGTGCCGGCGTCTCCTACGACGTGCACCCTTACACCTACGAGGAGCTCAAGCCTTTCGGTGTCGTGGGGCGCATCTACAACGCGGGCGACGAGGCTTACGACGTGCTGCTGATCTCCAGCAACCGGAAGGAGAGTTTCCACGACCAGCGCGTGTGCTTCAGCGCCCAAGGCTGGACGCTGACGGAAGAGACCCAGGACACGCTCGAGACGCACCGGGGCCGCATCCCCATCACGCTGGTCAAGATGACCCACCGCGACATTGGCGACCAGATCGCGGTGTACTTCTACAAGGGCCCGGGCGGCTTCCATGCTCGGCCAAACCAGCTTACGTGGGCCATGTTCAAAGAGCAGTTCTTCTGGGGAACCGACCTCGACTCCGTCTTCTACCGGTTTATCCCGGTGAGGGGAGGCGACAAGGACAAGCTCTACGACTTCATCCGCCACTATCTCAAGGCGGCGGACGAGTCGAGCGGCGGCTACTACTAGGTCGGCGGGACTCCCAACGTCCGTCCTTGGCGGGTAGAACATCGGCATGCCAACAAGAAGAGCGAGTGCCCAATGGGAAGGCGGCCTCAAAGCGGGTCGCGGAACGGTCTCTACCGAGAGTGGGTCCGTAGCAGGACAACCATACAACTTCAGTGGCCGCTTTGAGAGCGGCACCGGAACGAATCCGGAGGAACTCGTGGCGGCCGCCCATGCCGCCTGCTTCGCGATGGCCTTCAGCGGCCAACTGGAAGCCAATGGCTTCAGTGACACGCGCGTGACCGCGGAGGCACACGTGAGCGTCGAGAAGGTGGGAGAAGGCTTCACGGTCACCAAGAGCCATCTGGAAGTCTCGGCTCGGGTACCGGGAGCCGACGAGGCTAAGTTCCAGGAGATCGCCGAAGGCGCCAAGGCCGGATGCCCCATCTCGCGCCTGTTGAACGCCGAAATCAGCATGAATGCAAAGTTGGAAGGCTGACCCTTATGGCCTTTCCGTCAGGCTTTACCTGGGGCGTCGCCACGGCCTCCTATCAGATCGAGGGCTCGCCCGCTCGCGCCGGAGGCGGCGAATCCGTCTGGGACATGTTCTGCCGCCGTGAAGGCGCGGTGCATGCGGGTGAGTCTGGCCTGATTGCCTGCGACCACTACCACCGCTACCGCGAGGACGTGGCCCTCATGAAGCGGTTCGGCATCCAGGCTTACCGGATGTCGATCGCCTGGCCACGGGTGCTCCCAGACGGCGAGGGCTGTGTGCACGACGAGGGTCTAGCCTTCTACGACCGCCTAGTCGACGAGCTGCTCGCCGCCGGAATCGAGCCTTATATCACGCTCTTCCACTGGGACCTCCCCCTGGCCCTCTACTATCGCGGCGGGTGGCTCAACCGCGACATCGTTGGCTGGTTTGGCGACTACACCCAGGTGGTGGTGGACAAGCTCGGCGATCGGGTTTCGGCCTGGATGACGCTCAACGAGCCGCAGTGCTTTATCGGCTTGGGCCAGCAGACGGCCCAGCATGCGCCGGGCGACCGCCTCGGCATGGAGCAGCTCCTGCTTGCGTCGCACCATGCGCTACTGGCCCATGGGGCCTCCGCGCAGATCATCCGGGCCCGAGCCAAACCAGGCGCGCGGGTGGGATGGGCTCCAGTAGGGGTGACGTACATTCCGGCCAGCGACTCACCGGAAGACGTGGAGGCCGCCCGGGAAGCTACATGGTCCGTCACCGGCAAGAACGTCTGGAACAACACCTGGTGGGATGATCCGGTCTTCTTCGGCAAGTATCCCGAAGATGGATTGGCGCTCTTCGGGCGGGATGTGCCCGAAATCCGACCAGGCGACATGGAGACCATTCACCAGCCGCCCGACTTCTTCGGGGCCAACATCTACAACGGCACCCTCGTTCGGCGGGGCGATGACGGGAAGCCGCAGACGGTGAGTTATCGGCAGGGGATCGGCCGCACGACCTACCAATGGCCAGTCACGCCGGAATGTCTCTACTGGGGCCCCAAGTTCGCCTACGAGCGTTACCAGAAGCCGATCGTGATCACCGAGAACGGGCTGGGTTGCGTGGACTGGCCGCACCTGGATGGGCAGGTGCACGACCCCGCCCGGATCGACTTCCTAGCCAGGCACCTGCGCGAGTTCCACCGGGCGCACCAGGACGGGGTGCCGATCGATGGCTACTTCCAGTGGTCGTTCCTCGACAACTTCGAGTGGAACGAAGGGTATCGGCAACGTTTTGGGCTCGTGTACGTCGATTACGAGA
This sequence comes from Fimbriimonadaceae bacterium, assembly GCA_035540435.1. Classification (GTDB taxonomy): domain Bacteria; phylum Armatimonadota; class Fimbriimonadia; order Fimbriimonadales; family Fimbriimonadaceae; genus DATLGQ01. Next base: position 4,910 of record DATLGQ010000396.1, on the reverse strand, counting down.
CTCAGGAGCGCATCCCGAAGGACAGCGCGGAGTGGTACGCGGGCGTCATCGCGTCGAACGGGTCGTGGGTCTGTTGCTTCAATCCGGAGTAGTGATCCTTAGAACAAAATGCACGTTTCCGCGCGATTTTCCACAAAGTGCTGTACAATGGTGATATGAGCGCGGGGTGAATTCAGCCGCCCAGCTGTTGAACAGGCGCGTCTGTCCTGCTCGAGCAGCCGCTATGTGTCGGGCCGGAGTCTTATTTCTCGCTACGTGCGGCTCGTACGTCACGTTTGGCCTTTTGCTCAACCATACGGTCGGATCGCTCTTGCCTTGTCCCAGTCGCTCGGGCTGCGATGTGCTAGCGTATCATCCATCTAGCCGCGTGCTAGGAGTACCGGTTGCCCTGATAGGTCTACTTGCATACCTGGCAATCCTTGCCTTGACCATCATCCGCTTTCGGGGGCTGGACCGTCTACAGCAGAAGGCGTTCCATGTTTCATATATTATCGCTGGCCTGGGCTGCACGATATCAGCGATTCTAATCGTGTATGCAACGCTAGTGCTGCACCTATTCTGCCTTTGGTGTTGGATCTCTGCTCTTACGATGACAGCTCTAGTCTTTGCTCATGCGCTTGAGGCTAGCGTGCCGGGCGCGCCGGCGCTGCGCATAGTCAGCGCGAAGGTGCCCGTTAAGAGACAAAGCGTGCCAGGACCTGCAAGGGGCCTGCGCGGGTTCCTGTAACGGTTGCTACTGCAATCCGCAGGGGTGTTGGTGCGATGCAGGATAAATGATGAAGAGCGTAGCGGCTTGTGCCTTGATCCTTAGCGGCTTGCAGGAGCCCGTGGTCTGGCCCGATGTGAGGGTCACCCTGGAGCCTCGAGCCGCGCGGGTGGAGGAGATCATCGCTGAGTTATCCAGTGTGGCTGGGGTCCAACTAAGCGTTGCCTCACCCCTTAGCGAAGGCATCCTGTTCCTGAAGGTCGATGCGCAGCCGCTACGCGATGTTGCCGAGAACGTTGCGCATGCTGTACATGGCCGCTGGCGCGCTTCTGACCGTGTGATCGTTCTAGCACGGGAGCAAGAGCAATGGAAGGATCTGGAAGATCAAGAGAGAGCAGCTTTTTTAGAGCGAATCTCCAACGAGATCCGGGCGGTAGAAGCAGCCCGTCGCAACGGAAACGCCTATGAGGCCTATCAACAAATCCTTCGTTCATTTCAATCCACTTCGCCTGATACGATCATCGAAACGCCTCAGGGATTGCTTATCAAGGATGTCTTATGCACGTTCAGTGGCGATGACTTAAGTCGCCTGCCCCTTGGCGTTCCCGTCGTCTATAGCGACAAGCCAAATGCATTTGAGTACCCTCTTCCGCAAGGCGCAAGCTCGGCAGTTCTGCGCTACATCCAGGTTGAAGACCTGCTTCAGCAAGAAGAGGTCTCGCAGTTCAAGAACACTGGCTTGGTCGAGTGGTGGAGGGTTTTGGTGAAAGGATTCGGAACCTACGGAAGAACCCTACTCATCGTGATCAGATCGCAAAGCGACATTTGGTTGTCGTTGGGGACTTACACTGCAGAAGGAGAATTGAGAGGTACGGCCACGTTTTCTGTCCGTCTTGACCGCCAGCCATACGATCTGCCGACCATCAAAGGCTTGGGTAAGTTCCATCTGTCCGAGCTGTCGAGCACGCTTCTCGCACCCTACTCTAAAGCCGGCAGCCCAAGACAGCTCGCTAGAAGACTGGAGGGACTTGAGCCTTTAGATCATGCATCTAAGGAAGCAGTTGACGCGATCGCTACGCGGGTAGGTGTCAAGTCAATTAGTGCTTACTTGGACGATGAGTGGCATGACATTCTGCATCTGAGCACTTCCGAAGGCACTGTTGATCTGGATGTTTTGGCCTCTCTTTTAAGCGCTCGGGGAACAGCAACGTTTGAGAGGAGAGGAGCCTGGCTTCTTGTTTTGCCGGGTCATCACCTGAAGTCGGAGCGCGCTCGGTTACTACGTGGCAGCCTTGGGCGATTCATTCGTCATGCGATGAGTGAAGGGTCGATATCCGCACGCAACTATGCCGTGTTGCGCTTCGAAACCTCCAGATACGCAATGAGAGGAAGTTTGTTTAGGTGGTTTCGCGAAACTCTAAGAGGTTCTGAGTCAATTGACCTGCCACAAGGCATTGCTGATTCTGTTGCAGCCTTTGTTGGATCTTTGACTGATGTGCAGTGGGATGCCTTGTTGAGGGGCCGCACCATGAGTGTCGGAAGCCTTTCTACCCGATCGCAGTCGCTGTTCCGGGCTTGGGCGAGTGAGAGTCTGAGAGCGTGCATACGGCATCGGGGAGATGATGGCATACCTGACCTCATGTTGACTGGCACACAATGTCTAGGCGCAACGCTGACTGACGTTGTCCTAAAGCTTGAGAAGCGCGAGGGCTCGATTATCAGATTTGTAAAACTGCCAGAGACACTGGCTTCTTCCGTGCCGGCGGACCGTCTGTTGGATCCTGCCTTTCTTCGGGATCGCATGAAGAACCTGCATGACGAGGGAGTGATTGCGTCGGAGCGGGACCTCGACGAAGCGGTCGTCGACATTGGGACGAGTACCAATACGATGCTGTTGTCTTACCCGCGACCAGGTATAAGCCTCAGTGCCTGCTTTGCCGACAATCCTCGGTGGTCGAGCCGGGGCTTGCGGGTGTCGCAGCTTTCAGAGTCGGCGAAGAGCCTCTTCTTTGGTGGCTGGCCCCTCCCCTAGAGCCGCCTCCGCTGCCGCCGAACGGTCCCGGTAGGGAAGCCGGAGGCGGGTGGTCGTGCGGGCGGTATGTGGACTACGAGACTCAGGAGCGCATCCCGAAGGACAGCGCGGAGTGGTACGCGGGCGTCATCGCGTCGAACGGGTCTTCGGCTCTTGCTTAGTGGGGACCAAGGCCAAAGCCCGGAGTCACGGGCCCTAGAAGCTTGCCGTACCTAAAACCGGCCCAGACCTTTTCATACGGTGTCTGAATCAGGACTACGGTGCCATCTACACTGCGCCGGATCAGATCGGCCATTCCATCTATCGAATCCCGATTCCTCATCAGTCGAAGAACGTCGGGGACAGCCATGTGCCACAGCCGCAAAATCCTGTATCCACGAAACTGTCGTATGGTGGAAAAGGGATCGTGCAGCCCGGCCGTAGGAGCGAAGCGCATGCCTTGCCGTTCGACGACGAGTGGCAAGTGAAAGAGAGCACTCGCGGTTCGAGACAATCTGCCATCTTCCGTGAGTTCCGGAACCAGCACCTCTCGCCCTGCGAAGTTGATCAGCATGCGCGGGTACCTGAAGAGCGCCAGGCCCGTGATGGCCTGAAGCGGTTGTTGACGTCCGTCATCCGGAAGCTCTTGTACGACTCTAAACAGCGGCCAAGAAAGCGCCTCAGTATCCAGCTTGATTCCGCTCGCCAGGTAAACGTCAGGTTCCGCCTCACGCGCGGGCGATCCTGCGACGTGAGCATTCTTGGTGATTGGGCGAGCTTGGTCGAGGGCAGCCAGTTCCTGGCGTACCATCGGTAGGGCCTGAGTGCCTCCAAACAGAGCTCTGATCTTACGCCCCGTTAGCTCCAGGGACAGGTAGAACAGCCCGTCCTCATGCTCAAGTTGGATTCGCCGAGCTGATGGGAATCGGCTTGATGCACCAATCGGATCAACGGCTTGAAGCGATGGTTGCTCCGTATCGAGCAGGAACGCGCTCTTCCTCAGAACGTCCGCGCCCAGCAGGACGTGGACGTTCTCTTTAGGTTCGAATTGCGAGAACGCAGGGAGATCGGAGATGGTCGCCTCTGTTAGCCCAAGGTGCAATGACTGCAAAGTTAGATCGACCCGCGCCGTGCGAGCGTTTGCGTCCAGGCCCAGCTTCTTTGCCAAGCTCGAAGAAATGACCGTCTCGGCGCTAGACGGGGAGAAGACGCTATAAGCCGCAACTCCTTGAACCCGGCTCCTCAGCAGCCACAGGTTCTTCGAAAGCCTGGAGGGTGGCACTGGATCGCTTTGGGGCAATGCGAGCTGCGTAACAACCAGAGCCATCAAACAGATAGGCGCAAGCATTGGATTCGACCTGATCATCATGGTACTCGGGTTACGCACGGCTTCGGATGAGGATGATTCCAACGAGAGCCACCCGTTCGACCTGAGGCTGCCGCGCCCTCCTCTTGCTCGCGCTGCACTTATCTCGGGTTCAGGCTGGCTCTCGACCCTCCCGCTTCGCGGTGTTGAAACTAAGGTCGGCGGCGATTACCGCCGATCGGTCCCGATAGCGAAGCCGGAGGCGGGTTGGTCGTGCGGGGCGGGATGTCGTCGTCGTCAGGGTACACATCGCCTTCCAAGCCGCTGGCCGACCACTGGTCCTCCCCTTCCTTGGTGGACATCTCGAACCAGGTGGCGACGATGTCGTCTCCCACGGATGTCTTGACCCGCGTGTCCTTCTTCCCGTCGCTGCTGATCATCCGCAGGATCTCTTTCTCGCCGTCGTAGGTGGCGCGGTGGGCCCAGGCATAACGCCAGCGGCCGCCCGGAAGCTCTTGCCGGGCTTGGGGCTGACCCGTGATGATCGCCCGCCGCTGACCGCGGCCGTACCAATACTCGATCTGGTTGGCGGTCACCGCTACTGGGTAGCGCCGAACCGTCGACGTGTCCCGCACTTCTTGATCGAGCGAGCGATCCTGGCCCACCGGCGCGGGTGGCCGGTTCTTGGCGATGTCCTCCGGCACGACGGGCTTGAAGGGCGGGATCTCGACGACTTCCAGCTTTTGCTGATCCTCGGGCTTGAGCAGCATGTCCACCGCCCCGGTGAGCATGGCGCGCCGCTCGCGCCGGTAAATGGTGGCCCTGTTGCAGACGATGTTGGCCTTGGCGCTGTAGTACTTGACGGGGCCGTGGGCGACCAGCACGTC
>DATLGQ010000395.1:0-3128 GCA_035540435.1 Fimbriimonadaceae bacterium | reverse complement strand
ATGCACACCTCTTCGCGTGCGGCCAGTACAATGGCGCTCATGGCGCGCCTGCATGTCGGCCTCTCCGGCTACTCCTACAAGGAGTGGCAGGGCGAGGGGCGATTCTTCCCTCCCGGCCTCAAGCAGAGCGAGTTCCTAGGCTTCTATGCGGAGCGCTATCGGGCGGTGGAGATGGATGGCACCTGGTACCGGATGCCGGGCGAGGATGCGGTACGCCAGTGGCTCGAGGCGACGCCGGACGGCTTCCAGTTCTCTTTCAAGATGCACCGGCGTGTCACTCATATGGCGCGCCTCAAGCCCGAGAGTCTGGATTCGGTGATATTCCTGCTGGAGCGCCTCAAGCCGGTGGCCCGAGCCGGCAAGCTCGGTCCCTTCCTGATTCAACTGCCTCCCAACTTCCGGCGAGACGACGAGCGGCTGGACACGTTCCTGAAGGCGTTGCCTGCCGATGCCGAAGGGACGCCGTTGCAGTGGGCGGTGGAGTTTCGCCACTCCTCGTGGCATGAACGGGAGGTCGAGGAGATCTTGCGCTCGCAAGGCGTGGCGTGGGTCGCGGCGGATACGGATGAAAGCGACGCGCAACGGCGCGACACGGCGAGCTTCAGCTACGTGAGGCTCCGCAAGACGGAATATGACGCGGACGCTCTGGACGAGTGGTCGCAGTACCTTTCACGTCTGCAAAAGGATGCTTTTGTGTACTGCAAGCACGAGGACGACGAATCGCCATGGGAGTGGGCCGATGCGCTCCTGCAATTGCAGCAGAGGGGTTAGCGCTTGAGCTTGCGTTGAAGGAACGCCTGGAGCCCTTTCGTAATGGCCAGGTAGAGCACCTGGATGCGACTCTTGGCGCCCAGCTTGACCCTCATCCGGTCCCAGTACGTAGAGACTGTCCTAGGGGACAGCCCGAGCCGCTGGGCGATCTGCTTGTCGGTAAACCCGTCCGCGGCTGCCAGGTGCAGGACCTGCTTTTCTTGGGGGGACAGCTCAGCCGCATCGAGTGGATCAAACATAACCGTTCTCATTTTCAACCTGGTGGCTTTTAGACCGGGGCCAGGATGGGGCCGGTTCCTGTTTGTCCTGTGGGTGATTATCAGGACACGGAAGCTCGCCAAGCCTGCTTGGATGAGCCCTAAGGGTTCTTATTGATGGTCAGCCAATAGAGCCCCAGCTCCTGGATCGTGCTGGTGTATTGATCGTAGTCGACCGGCTTCTGGATGTAGCTGTTGACGCCGATGTTGTAGCTCTGGAGTATGTCGCGTTCCACGTCGGACGAGGTGAGTACCACCACCGGGATGCCGCGAGTCTGTTCGTTCGACCTGAGCCTTTGGAGGATTTCCAGCCCACCTACTTTTGGCAGCTTTAGGTCGAGCAATACCAGGGCCGGCAGGATCGGCCGCCGGCCGTTCTCGTCCCCAAAAAGATAAATGAGCGCCTCCTCTCCGTCCCTTGCCACCACCGTGTGATGAGCCACCGGGCACTGTTCGAGCGCTCGGAGGGTCAGTTTTTCGTCGAGGGGATTGTCCTCGACCAGCAAGATCGTTGGCTTGCCAGAGAATTCGCTCATTTCAACAACAGCAACAACAATCACAACCTACCACAAGGTTAGCAGGTTAACCAAGTCGGTCTTTTTACCCAAATTTGAGTCCTGGGAAGTCGACCTAGCGCGCGGGGCTGCCGTCCAGGACGGCAGCCCCTGCCCAAACGTAGAGCAAGGCGGCTACGCCGCGCGATCCTCTCCGTACAGGTCGATGTTCAGCGCGTTGTACTTACCCAGAACCGCCTCGATCTCCGCCCGACTCTTGTCAACGGTTGGCTGCACGGCCAAAAGGGCGCCGCCGCCTTGGATGGAATCACGATAACGCACCAAGACGTCGTCGGGCACACCCTGGTCCTTCAGGTACCCGAGCACACCCCCGGCGGCCGCTCCGGCCGCGGTGGTACCGGCGGCCCCGGCGAGAGCGGTCGCCAATGCGCCGCCACCAGCCACCAGACCGACACCCGGTATGAAGACCGAGATGAGGGCTGCCAGCGCGCCGATGCCCAAGCCAACGCCGGCTCCCTTGGCAGCCCCGATGGCGGCGTCCCGGCCGGTGGTGGCAGTCAATCCGGCGCCGGGCTCGTAGCGGTCGCTGTTGTCGACGTCGGTGCGGTCGACGCCTCGGGCGATGATGCCGCCCGTCTCGGGGTGGGCCGGGTCCTCCATGGTCTTCACATGCGGAGGGTCGTCGCTGTGCTGGAGCGCCTCGTCCTGGCTCATGGTGTTTACATGAATGCCGGAAGTGGGGTCCGGCGCAAAGGGGCGCTCTGCGGGATAGGCCGTATCCCCCAGGCGCGAGGCGTGGACGGCGCCCCCCATGCGAACGTGAGTGTCGGCGATCTCTCCGGCTTCCACATCGGCATCGACCGGCAGATCACCGATATCGCCGCGCAACGGCTGGTCCCGCAGGTTATCGGCATCTGCATAGGCGGGATCGCCGGTTACCGAGCTGTGGGTGCTGGTCGTCACGGCGGCACGGTCGTAGTCGGCGACGGGACGATCCTGGTAGTAGCCCTCGTTGGCGATCAGGCTGATGTCTTCGGCTCGGCATCCATGGTCCAAAAGGGCGCCTGCCGCCCGCTCGGCATCCTCGACGGTCTCGAACACAGCGTAGATGGTGGGTCCCATGAGTCACTTGACATGGGGGCGGGCAGTCTGTGTTCCGCGCCGGCCGCCTGTCCTCTTGTGGCCGGGGCTGGACCCCGACACACAGGCATGGGCGGGGCTCTGTAGCGGTTCTGCGACCCCTACCTGGGTCGTGGGCGTAGCGTGCGCCCGATACCCCGGGTCTTATCGACCCGGGGCTAAGGATCTGCCACGCCTTCGGCGTGGACCTTCCCGTGCAAGGCACGTCTATGGTTGTTCGTCTCTCGTCAACCTCATCTACCTGTCTCCCGGGCTCTGGTGTTTCGTCTCGGTCTTCCGTCTTCTCTCTTTGGTCTTTAGTCTCTAGTCTTTCGTCTTTCGTCTTGGTCTTTGTCTCTTGTCCACTGGCTACTGCAACTTCCGAAACGTCTCGGCGTAACCCAGCCCAAACAACTGGCCGGCACGTCGGTTGAAGCCGCCGGCTCGCGAAGCCATCCCGAGGTTC
>DATLGQ010000394.1:0-7876 GCA_035540435.1 Fimbriimonadaceae bacterium | reverse complement strand
GCGTACAGGCGCCGCTCCCATGTCCTTCGGATAAGGTCCTCCGTCACCATCCCCGTGTCGGTGTTCTTCGCCCTGGCCGCCGCATCTACGATCTGGTCAGCGGACGTCACGCAGAGTGTCAGGGCCCTGATTCAACTGGGGGAAGTGATCCTCGCGGTTGTCCTCACGCGCGCCTGGGCGATCCGTACAGGCAGAGCCCGGGTATTGGCAGGATTCGTGGGGCTTGGACTCGCTGGAGCGTTCGTTGCCGTGGTCTGGCGTGTTTTGGTGGGGGCCGGAGATACATGGCTATTCCAAGCCTTGGAAGATGCCGGAAGAATTCGTTCGAGTGAAGTCCGATTGGGGTCACCCCTTTGGGGCAGCAGTTCGTATTTCGCGTCGATGTTGCTCCTTTTTCTCTTCAGTGCATGCGATCGCAGCGTACGGCCTTGGCTCAGGCGCGTGGCCGTAACAGTCTGTGGGGCTGCGATGGTCCTCACGCTCTCACGGGGGGCAATTCTCTCAGTCGCTATGGGGCTACTGTTGTGGGTCGCGCTGAATCGACGGGCGCGAGAATGGCTGTTTCGTAACCCATGGCGCGCGTTCGCCGTTGGTGCTGTTGTGACGTCAGCTGGCGTGTTCGGGTCGAGCCTCGTATCCCGATTTATGGCCGCCCGACCCTCATTACAGGGGCTTCTCGCGGACGAAGCTCGCGTCAATCTCTTCCAACTCGCGATTGAGTTGTGGAGTCGACGCCCAGTGCTGGGGCATGGTTTTGGAACATGGTCCACGCTTGTTCCGCCCGAAGCCGCCACGGGCGCGCACAACTACGTACTACAGCTGGCGGTGGAGCTGGGAGTCGTCGGTGTATTGGCATTTTGCGGGCTTTACGTGGTTCTCATCCGAGCTATGTGGAGGCATTCGGTTGCCCTTGCGGCGGGCGCCTTCGCTGTCTTCGTCAATGCTCTGGTTGAGGCAAGTCTAGAGGGAGTCCTCTTTTCCTGGATGTTTGGCCTCTTTGTGGGTATCGGGCTCAGCCCGCGGGAACAGGAAGCGGGAGACTCGGCCGTGACTCGCATGGATCGGCGCGTCGTGCGATAGGGCATGTTGAATGAGACTGACGAAGGCCCCGGCACTCGCACGCCGCCGCATAAGCGAGTACAAGCCTGCTCGGAGCGCAGCGTCCGCAACCGTAAATGATGTCCACGCGCGACTGGAGCCGCTGTGGGTCGTGTGGAACTTTAGGCCCGACTCGTAACTGCGTATCAACGCAACGGAGGGATCCTTAGAGGCGGAGTGTCCGCCGATGTGACTCACCGAAATGTCGTCAGATCCCCATACGGGAACACTTGCGGCGTTGGCCCGGAAGCAGAGATCGATATCCTCATAATACATGAAGTATCCCTCGTCGAACCCGCCGAGGGAGAGAAAGTCTAAGCGGTGCACCAGCATCGCCGCGCCGCTGACGTATCCTTTCCCTTCCGGACGGCGGCCGCGGACCCGAAGCCACCTGATAGCAATCTCTGTGGCGATGGTCCGAGTCCGGCCCCAATGTCGCGACAGCTCGTCATCGAGAATCTTGGCCCCGACGATTCCATGAAGGTCGGGCCATGCCCACGAGCGTATCGCTGCATCGGGGTTGAGAAAGAAGAGGTACTCAGCGGAGGAACTGCGCGCGAGTGAGTTGCACGCCTTGCCGAACCCGCAGTTGTCGTCGCAGTATTCCCCCCTGAAGCGGAGGGCGTTTTCTGCTGCGCAGTTTCTTGCTACGGATAGAGTATCGGATTGTGGATCGTTGTCGTGAACAGCCACGCTCACGTTTCCCGGGATGTGGGCTGCGCTTTCGATGGCCGAGCGAATCGTCTCGCGGTTCTTATAGGTGACGAGGCAAACCTCAATCGTAGGTCCCGACCGCGGTGTCATTGGGGCTCCGACACCGCGAAGCGGTGCTTCTGGGCAGTCATCACGGCCACGGCTACGAGGGCGCAGGCTAAGGCGTTCCCAAATGAGGTCGCAAGGGTTATTCCGAAGGTGCCGAAGTAGGACGTGAGAGCCCCAACGCTAGCGGCGGTAGCTACCATTCCTCCGGCGCTGCCGGCGATTATGTGTCGGTAAAGGCGAAGGGCTTGTCCTGCCCTGACGAAAATGACGTACCCAGCCATCGCCGGTAGGCCGAAGGCGTACCCAGCCAGTGCCTCTGACGTTGAGGCAGTGAGGTCCGGTCCGAACGCCCCCCTCTCAAATGCCCACGAGGACAGGGTCTCTCCGAATGCAATCAGAACGAGCGCACACGACGTCATGAGGGCCAAGACTGTGAGCGCGACGTGTGAAACGCGGTTCCGGAAGAGTGTGGGGGAGTGAGTGGCGGACTCGATGAAGTGGGGGAGAACCCACAAAGAGAGTCCCCCCACCAGCACGCTGAGAGGTAGCGCGACCAGCTTGTACGCGAACCCCACGCCGACTACCGCGACGTTCCCCAAGGCGGAAGCGGCACGACGCTCAATTACGAATGAGAACTGATTGAGGGTGCTTGCCATAGCGATCGGCAGAACTGTCCCCCCGATAGCACGACCGAATGTGGGGCGACGTGCCACGCGCACACGCGGCAAGGTGAGGAACCCACCCAGCGCGGTCACCGCTATGCTAAAGGACCAGCCCCCGTATATCGCCGTGCGAGCGGTGGGCAGGAGCAACAAAGCTAGGAGTGCGCCCAATGACCAGAGCGCGGTCAGCGAAGAGGCCCTGACAAACCGGCGTCGTCCGTTCAGCACGCCGGAGACACCCCCTAAGAAGATGAGGCCCGCGGTACCCGGGGCAGTCCAAACCAGGGCCCTGGCCACCTCGGCAGAGAGGGCGGAGTCGCCCGTCAAGAGCGGTGCGAGGACCGGAGCCAGCCCCGCCTGGAGCACAGCAGTAAGGGCGGAGAGCTGGGCGCTGGTCCTCAGACTCGGACGCGCCCTCTCGTCCGTGGCAGCCTCGGTTGCGGTCGAAATCATCAGGGCGTCCCCAAGGACGATAGCGACAGTTGCCTGCACGCCGATAACAACGAGAAAGGCCGCGACTGCGTCCGATGGGCCGAACCTATAAGCGATGGCTACGTCCCTGAGTAGGCCTAGGCACTTGCCAAGCAACACGAGTGAACTCAAACCCAGCATGAGGCGAAGGAACGTGCTGATGCTGTGCTTCGCGCCTCTAGCGTGGTCACGTGTCTGAGGATCGTTCCGGGGGATTGAACCGATTGCTATGGTCGGCTCTGCATGCGTGGGCGGCGGCAGAGTGCCATCAGAGGGTCCGGACCGGCGTTCTGGTAGCTCGGGCATCACATATACCGGTCCAATGCCTGTTTGAGTCCGACTTCTAAGGGGGTCGCGGGCCGGCCTAGGATTGGCTCCGCGTTCGCGACGACGCGGTCGTGCCTAGTCATAGCAACGGCGTGCAACACCTTGGAAGGCACGAGCTTCGAGACCAGCGAAGCAAACAGGCTCAGTGCTGTGATAGGAATCGGGATCGGCAGCACGGGCTTTTTCAGCAAGAAGGCGAGCAGGCCAAGTATCTCACCGAGCCGTACCGGCGCCGGTCCGCCGATATCAGCTAAAACGAACTCGGGTGAGCCCAGTGTCGTGAGGACTGCGTCCGCCACATCGTCTGCGAGTACCGGCTGAAGTAGTCCGCCCCCAACGACCTTGGGAGCTATCGGAAGTCTACGCAGCATCGATACCAGGAGTCTCACATTGCGGTCTCTGGGGGACCCGTAAATCATTGTGGGTCTGAGGAGCACGGTGGCGTGTGGTCGCTTGTGGAGAATCTCGTGTTCGATCGCTTGAAGCTCCGAAGATGACGGGTGTACGGTGACGCGCGCGGAGGCGGAGCCAATTATGGTCAGTGGGTGTTCAGAATCGATGGTATCCAACACGTGCCGCACTAACCGGATGCCAGCCATGTGAACCGTGCATTCGGATGCCTGCGCCCACCTCGCCCACTTGTCTCGCTCTTCTAAGCTGCCGCGAACGATAGTTACGGGTGACGCCCTCAGACGCTGGATGGCAGCGTCGCTCCTGCCGAGTGCGGTCACCTGATGTCTTTCGCAAAGCTTGGGAAGAACGACATCCCCCAGGGGCGAAGAGCCTCCCGTAACAAAGAGTTTCACGGGACTACGCCCAAGCCTCGGTAGGCGTCCACGAGACGCACTAGCACGTCCCGCTCCCGAAATCGAGTCGATGCCCGGGCGCGGCCCGCCCTGCCCATTGCGGATAGCCTCTCTCTCGGCAGCTTGGCCGCGAGCGCGAGCGTTGAGGTGAGCGCCGCAGCATCTCGTGATGGTACGAGCCAGCCGGTCTGCCCGGGAACGACGAGTTCGCGGCAACCCCTGATATCGGTTGCGACGACTGGGAGACCGGTGGCCATGGCTTCAATGACAGACCGCGGAACCCCCTCTCGCCAGCTCGGTAGGACGAATACGTCGGATTCACGAAGGCGCTGGCGGACCATTGCGGGGGGCAGCAGGCCGGTCACTTCGACCCTTCCCGCTGTTCGGCGCGCGAGGTCCCGGGCGTCCGCCGCCAACGAGTCACGGTCCGTGGGCAAGGCATCTCCCACTAGCGTCCAGCGAATACCGGGCAACGAGCGCGCTGCTGCCAGAAGCTCTCCCACCCCTTTCTCGCGCGTCAGGCGACCAACGAAGATTGCCCGAGTCTCGCTTCCGATGGGCTTTGAACCCGGGAACGCCTCGAACCACTCGTCTTCGACGCCATTACCTAGGAAGAGGAGGCTGCCGTGGTAGCCATAGGACCGGGCGCGCTCGAAGTCCTCTTGGCTTTGGAAGAGGAGCACGTCAGTGAAGCGGGAGAGCTCTCGCTCGATCCGGTTTAGCGCCCGGTCACGAGCCGAGATCTTATCCCACATGTGCAGGAATCCATGCACCGTGTACACAACCCGTGGGCCCTGCCCGAGGGCGAGAGCCAAGCGCCCTGGAAGCGATGCTGCCGGTGTATGGAAGTGAACAATCGCAGGTCGATGCTTCAGAACAAGGCGTCTCAGATGCGAGGCTGCGCGTGCCATTGCTACCGGGTTGAAAGTCCTTGGAAATCGAACGCCTAGTGGCTGGAAGGGCCGGAGCTCGGGGGAGAAGCCGCCGCTGGAGGTCGGCGCGCACACAATACGGACCTCGTAGCCGCACTGCCTCAGATGCTCCATCTGGGGCACGAGAAGCCGCGACGCCGTAAACTCGACGGCGCTCACGTGTAGGACAAGGGGGGGCCTCATTCAGTCCAAAGCCACGGAAGCAGAGTTTAGCGATGTTCGCGGTGTTCTGTGCGACACGAGTACGTAAATCAAGGCGACTAGAGATATGCCGGCGTAACCCGCAGTAGACGAGATCTTGCGCGTTACGGTGAACATCGCAAAACCAGTGCACGCATAGAGGCCAGCGAGCAGCGTCAGGCAGACGCGGGCGTGGCTCCAACCCCGAGCGACCAACTTCTGATAACCATGAGTCTTGTGCGGCAGGTGCACGGAATCTCCTGAGAGGAGGCGACGAGTGAGCGTCACAGAGGTATCCGCAATGTAGAGGCTGAGCGGAGCAAGGACCACAAGAGGTGGTACCCCGGCTAGGACAGTGCTGGCTCCAAGCGCCCCGAACCAGCCGCCCAAGAAATAACTTCCGGTGTCCCCCAAGAAAAGTCGTGCTCGGGGAAAGTTGAACGGCAAGAAGCCTAGCATCGATGCCCCCACCGAGGCAAGAAGCGGTTCCAAGTGGTCAAGTCCCAGGAACGTGGTGCTAGCCCATAGCCAGGTTCCGCTCACGGCTACAGCTTGAATGGCCGACAATCCATTGATGCCGTCCATGAAATTGTAGACGTTGGTAAGAGCCACAATCCATAGTGCGATTGCAGCGCCGGCGAGTACCCACCAGAGACCCGAGAGGTTTGACCCCTGTAGGAGTGAGACTGACGCTAGGACGCAAATGACTGACTGCAACGCAAGTCGCCTGGAAACGCCAATGCCGCACGTATCTTCAAGGAATCCGACGAGTCCCAAGAGTCCGCCTGCGAGGATTACACCCCGAACCAGTGGGTTCGTCATATCCCCGAAGATGGTGACGGTTGCCATACAGACAACCAAGGGTGCGACTCCGCCTCCTCGGACAACAGGGGTGGAGTGCATTGATCGGAAACTCGGATAGTCGAGCACGCCCCTCCGTCGGAGAAAGTGGGCCGCGACAGGAACGGCCGCAATGGTCCCGAGAAGGGACGCTAAAGAAGTTTTCTGCAAAGAGCACCTCTCGCCGCCGGCTTGGCGCGAGGATACATGCCCCGACGCATGGACCGCAGACGCGGGGCACGCCTGGCCGCGAGGGACGCCAGCGGTGTGCCCTCCTGCTGGGCCAGGACTTCCGCCCCACCCTGGGCGGAGCAGTACATACCCCATTCGGGGCCACTGTCGGACGTTCGTCAACGGTGAATTCCGAGTGGATGGCGCCGCCGTGCTGAACGCACTCACTTCTCAGGTGACAGGAGAGGTTCTGCGTGGGGCTGGAATCCGAGGGTGTTAGTCTCCCCGGTAGACTCTAGACCCATGGAACTGAGCCTCCGGGACTACCTACGCATCCTGAGGAAGCGGGTCTGGCTCGTCGCGCTGGTGACCCTCATGGCCCTAGGAGCTGCCATCGGCGTCACTGCTCTTGTGACCCCTTCGTTCCGGGCTGAGGCCAAGCTGTTCGTCGGCCAGCGCCAGGTAGCTACGACCGAAGTCCAGCAGGGGGTCCAAATCACGCAGCTGTCCTTCCAGTTGCTCAAGACTTACGCCGAGGTGATTCGCACACGGCCAATCGCGGAGCGCGCAGTTGAAGGCGAAGGCCTCGATCTTTCACCACTGGACGTGATTGAGCGGCTCCGGGCCGACCCTATTCTCGATACCCAGCTCATTCGCCTGTCGTTCGACGATCCTGACCCCGTGCGAGCCCAACGCGTGGTCAATTCAGTAGCGGCCGTATTTGCGGAAGAGGTGCAGCGAATCGAACACCGGCCCGAGGGTGCTGGGGAGGCCGCCGTGCAGGTGGAGGTCGTAGAGCCGGCGCTGCGGCCGGATGAGCCGGTCCGTCCCCGCCCCATCAGGAATCTGTCGTTGGCACTGGCGCTCGGCCTGATGTTGGGTCTGGGCGTGGCGCTGTTGGCGGAATACCTGGACGTGACGATTAAGGATAGGGAAGACATCGAGCGCGTGACTGCTCTCCCCGCCTTGGCGGAGGTCCCTGCCATGGCCGGGGGGGAGGCTTCTCTTAACAGGGACCCGCAGTCGCAGGCGTCAGAGGCATATAGGAAGTTGAGGACTGCATTGCAGTTTCTGTCCGTGGATCATCCGCTTCAGGTCGTCATGGTCACGTCTCCATTTGCGGCGGAGGGAAAGACGACGACTGCCGTTAACGTGGCCAGCGCCTTCGCTCAGGCGGGGTTGCGCTCACTACTCGTAGAGGGCGACCTCCGCCGACCTAGTTTCCAAGCCGTCTTCGGCCAGCAGGGAGGCCTGCAGCGCGGCCTCACGACCGTCTTAATCGGGCGATCCACCCTTGACGCGGCGATTTCGCCCACAAGCATCCCGAATCTCTCGGTGCTGCCAGCCGGCGCGTTGCCTCCAAACCCGTCCGAGCTATTGGCGTCGGATCATATGGTTGACTTGCTAGCCGACTTGCGTCGACGACACGAGATAATTGTGATCGATGCGCCTCCCCTTCTCCCCGTTGCCGACGCGTCCGCTCTCGCTCCGCGGGTCGATGGCGTCATCCTCGTCGCCCGAGCCGGAAAGACGAAGCGCGACAGGCTGCTCGAAGCAGTTGAGCTCACGCAGAAGGTGGGGGGCCGGCTGCTGGGTACCGTCCTGAACGGGACCAAAGGTGGTGGAG
>DATLGQ010000393.1:0-3086 GCA_035540435.1 Fimbriimonadaceae bacterium | reverse complement strand
GGTTGGGAGGGTAATCGTAGCCGGATGCCTCAGCCAGCGGCTGGGACCGGAGCTGATGAAGCTCGCTCCCGGAGCCGATTCGTACGTGGGCGTCGGCCAGATGGGACGCTTCGACGAGATCGTCGGCGGCGCCCTGGGACGCCAGGAGCAAGTCCTGGACGTCGCCCCGCCCCACCACCGTTGGGCCGACGTGCCCACGCGAGCTCGCTCCGGCAGGCCGTGGAGCGCCTACCTGAAAGTCAGCGAGGGCTGCGACCACCAATGCACCTTCTGCACCATCCCCTCCTTTCGTGGCAGGCACGTGAGCAAGCCGATCGAGCGGGTGGTCGAGGAGGCGCGGCACCTCGCCCGGCAGGGGACGAAGGAGATCAACCTGATCGCCCAGGATGTCACCCAGTACGGCTTCGACCTCTACCGTTCGTTCACCCTCCCGAGGCTCCTCCGCGACCTCAATGACGTCGACGGAATCGAGTGGATCCGCATCCTCTACTTCTATCCGAACCGGCTGACGGACGAGGTGATCGAGGCGATGGCCAGCCTGCCCAAGGTGTTGCCCTACATCGACATCCCTCTGCAGCATGCCCATCCCGACACCCTGCGGCGGATGAAGCGGCCGTGGGACGGCGAGCGCTACTTGCGGCTCTTCGAGAAGCTGCGGATGGCGATGCCGGAATGCGCGATTCGCACGACCTTCATCGTGGGCTTTCCGGGCGAGACGGAGCAGGAGTTCGAATACCTGCTCGACTTCGTCAGGCAGGCGCGGCTCGACCGCGTCGGAGCGTTCGTCTTCTCGCGCGAGCCAGGAACGCCTTCTCACGACATGGAGCATCAGGTGCCCTTCCGAATCAAGCGGCAGCGCTACGACCAACTGATGAGAGCCCAGCAGCGCATCTCGCTCGAGGTGAATCAGAGCTGGATGGGTCGGGACCTGAGCGTGCTCGTCGAGGACGAGCGCGAAGGCTGGCTGATCGGGCGATCGCACCGGGACGCGCCGGAGATCGATGGACTCGTGTTCTTCAGGGGTTCAGCGATGCCGGGAGAGATCGTGCGGGTGGCGGTCGATTCGGCGGAGCCTTACGACCTCTTCGGCAGCCAGGCGCTCGATGAAGCCCTAGCCGCCGCGCCCGCGCTTGGCGCCTCTTAGTTCATAGCAGTTCCGGCACCGAGCCTCATACGACTCCGTCGCCCCGATGAGAATGATCGGATCGTCGCGGTGGGCCGGCTTGCCATCCACCATGCGATACGTGTGCGAGGCGGGCTCGCCGCACTTGAGGCAGATGGCGCGCAGCTTGACGACCTCGTCGGCCAGAGCCAAGAGCTGCGGCATCGGTCCGAAGGGCTCGCGACGGAAGTCTTGATCCAGACCGGCGAGGACTACTTCCACGCCTTGGTCCGCCAGCTCGTTCACGAAGGGGACCAGCGAGGGGTCGAAGAATTGCGCCTCCTCGATGAGCACGACCTGCGTGTCTGGCTGGATCTTCGCCCTCAGATCTTGGACCGAGGAGACCGGTACGGCTTCATGCTTGGCCCCCATGTGGGTGACGACCATCGACTCGTCGTAGCGCGAGTCGATCGCCGGCTTGAACACCTGCACCTTCTTCTTGGCGTAGAGGGCGCGCCTCGCCCGGCGGATCAGCTCCTCGCTCTTGCCGGCGAACATGGAGCCGCAGATCACGACGAGGCTGCCTGGCTTGGTCGTCTTCTGTCGCATGGGGCTGCCCCCAATCCTAGCGCATCATGGGTGGGGGGAGTTGGGAGCCGGGGCAGGGTAGAAAAGAAAGCCACTGAAAATCGACAATTGCGAGTTATAATAGGTGCTGTGATAGCGACAGTTCTTGCGGCGTTGGCGCTCCCGCCCCCGTGCCAGGGTATGACCTGAAGCTCTACACGGAATACAACCTCCCGATCGCCATACTTTCCAACCGCTCCACAGCGATGCCAGACGTGGAGATGAGTCTCACCTGCACCGCTCTGCTAGGCCTCGACCCAATGCCGGACGTGCCCGTGACCTTTGAAACCGAGGATTCCGACTTAATCGAACTGATTGGAGACACCGGCATCCAAACTGACAGCCGCGGGCAAGCCCGCGTGCTCGTTCGGGGAACCGGGATCGGCACGGGCGACGCAGTTGTGAAATGCCTTTGGCAAGCCACGCCCAATCTACGCCTCACGAGGGAGGTAACGATCACCCTTGTCGAATCCAAATGGTCCAACGCGCCTGCGACGCCCGTATGGATCGAAGCCTTGCTGACGCCCTGCCTGGCAGGATATTACGACTTCTCCACGATTGGTGGGCCTTTCGTCTTGACGGCTGTCAGCCAGCTTAACGACACCAATGGGTTCAGGCTGAAACCCGGACCTTCGCTCAGGGTAACAGTGTACGAGTACTGTGACCCCTTAGACTCTAGGTTTGCATACACGACAGAGGAGGTCGATTCGCCATTGCGGCGCATCTGGATCAACAAAGCGATGTGCGATGGCGACCCCACGAGTGCCGAGTGTCCAACTTTCTTCGCCCGCCTTGCCTGGCGTCACGACATGCAGAACATCGTGTCCCATGAATGGGGGCATGCGATCGGCCTGGACCACAATTCCATCATTAGCAGCTTGATGTGGCCCGGTCGAGAAAGCTACTTCGTTTGGAAGATCAGCCAGCCCGTGGCATGTGACCTATCGACGATTCATGCTCTGTATCCGCCATGCCCTTGATGTGCTCTTGGAGAACTCTATGAACCCAAAGTGTTTGTTTGCCGTCTTGTTAATCCCACTACTGGGATTTACCTGCGACAATGGGGAGCAACAGGCTCTTGCGACGGAAGAATCATGTTGCGGCGATTCATACGATCCTGTGGATGCAGCACGGGGGCTTGCAACCTCTCAGGGCGGTAAGCCTCAGATCGTAGCTTCAAGCTATATTGGCTCAACCTACAGTCTGGAGGTGGTGTTGCGCCAATGTGCAGTCGTGGCAGCCGGGGAAATCGTTGGGATCGAGCGGCAGGCACATACGCCCTACAACTCGAACGGCCCCCAACAGCACACCGTGTTTAAGTTCAAGGTGACGCACGTCGTCAAAGGAGATATTCGGG
>DATLGQ010000392.1:0-2933 GCA_035540435.1 Fimbriimonadaceae bacterium | reverse complement strand
CGATTGCTCAGCTCGCTCCGCAGCGGCCACGTTCCGTGGACGGAAAGGCCAGCATGGAGCAAGGCTTCGAGCATCGTCTCCCAACCCGTCGAAGCCCGGCTGCCGACTCCGTCGGACTCCTCGGCCTGTTTGAAGGCGTAGATCACCGTGAGTGGAAAGCCCGGCGCCTGGGACTCCCGCATCTGCTCGAAGGCGATCCCGATACCGGACTCGAAGTGCTTCTCGGCCGCTCCCCTGTCGCCACCGAAGCGGTACGGCGTTGCAACGAGCTCTTGACTCTTTGGCACGAGCAGGGTGCTGAACAGGTCAGGATGAACTGTCTTCAGCGACCGCCGAAGCCAGACGTAGAAGAAGTCTGACAGGTCGGCGTAGCCAATGTTGTCGTAGTAGGGGGGGTCAGTCGCGTACAGGACGCGCTGTGCGGGCAGGACAGCGGTGGCGTCGAGCTGCACGACGCTTGTTCGTCCAGCACCATTCAGACGGGAAAGAACTTCCCAGACCGAGAAGACGGTCGTCGTGTAGTTGCCACCAGCCTCGCCGAGAGAGTTCGCCTCGACGTAGTCCCACGACATGGGTATCGCCTGACGCTGAAACGTTCCGCGAAGCCGATTCTTGCGTGCTTCCCATGCGCAGAGGGTCGAGTTGCGGTCGGTCATCTTGTCCACTGCGAAGGCAAGATAGGTCGCTATCCCATCGGCGTATTCCTCGCTCCCGCAGCCGGCCAGCACATGCTGGCGGGCCTCGGTTACTAGGTCGGAAAAGGTGCACAGCGCTACAAGTTGACGGTCGGTGAAGAGATGGCGATGCTTGGTCATGCCGTAGTTCGGCGTCTTGAAGTCCCGGGGATTGTGCGGCAGGTCCGTATCGGGGACGTCCTCGGGCGGGACCGCCGAGCGGGCAATTCGCTCGTGCTCTTCGTCAGGTGCCAGATAGATGCGGCTCTGGTGGCCCTCCGCCACGATGGCCATGAGTTGGGCGCCCATTCGGCCGGCCTTGCCCTCCTCCCGGATGTAGGCGAGCGGCACTGGAGTGCCCGTAGCCAGGCACACTCCGCCGTTGCGGCCCACCGTCCCCTCCGGGCAGCCGGGGCCGGTGCGGATCTCGAATCGGATGCGCTTGTGCTCCCGGTCGACGACGGGCTGGACCCAGATTTCATTGCCCTTCTTGGTCGACAGGGCGAACGAGCGCACCAGGGGCATGGGGCCGTCCCAAGCGGGGTTGGGCGAGCGCACGGTGCGAGCCCAGATCCAGGCGATGACAGTGGCCTCTCCCCCACCGTGCTCGGGCGGCAGCGTGACCTTGGGGTAGAGGTGGCCGATCCGGTGCTCGGCTTCGTCCCGCATCCACTTGCCGTACCAGCGCACGTCTTCGGCCAGGCCCTGGGCGCCCTTCCACGCTCCCGTGGCCAGACGGCCTCCGTCGGGGTGGATCGGCGGCTGATTGGCGAACTTGGGTGGGATCTCGATGAGCGCCTTGGTGATGAGCACCGCCACCGGGTTGAGGTCGCTCCCGTGCGCCTCCAGCCCCAACCGCTGGGCCTCCAGGGGGATGGAGCCGCCACCGCAGAACGGGTCGTACACCGGCGGTGGGTTGCCCTCGCACGAGCGCATGATCTCGGCCCGGGCGGCGTCGAGGACGGTCTCGTTGGTGGTGTTCTCCCACTTGACCAGCTCCTCGATGATGCGGAACAGCCGCTGGCGCTCAGCCTCCTGGTCCTCCTCGGTGGGGAACTGGTCGGGATGGGACGAGGGGTCGTCTACCAGGGAGGCGAAGAGGATGGCCCGGCAGGCAGCCAGGGGCCGCCGGGCCCACCACAGGTGCAGCGTCGAGGGATGGCCATGGCGGATCGACTTCTCCCGGGCCGACTCCCGGTTGATGGCCTCCAGCGGCAGGGCCACCTCGATGAGCTTCCGCCGTTCAATCATTGCTTCGTCCTTCTAGCGAACCGACGTGCGTGCGAGCTCCCGCATGCCGTCAGTAGCAGACGCGCTTCGTCACGAGACGTCTCGTAGAGGGTCGCAACGTTCCCCTGTTTGAGAGCCGCAACGGTCTGCAACTCGGGAAGGGTCGTCTTCTTGAGCTCGTGGAGCCGCACGAGGGAAGGAAAACGTTCGATTGGACGGATGACGAGCTCCTGGCCTCGGGAGGTGTACTCGAATCGCCTTACCTCGCACACCCCCACAGCGCCGCGCTTGTCGCTCTGCCAAGCCAGGATGAGGTCACCCTTCTTTATTTCCTCCTCGAACAGTCGCTTGCTCGAGGCACTGTTCGTGGCCCATGAGCCCCCCCATCTGATGTTTGCGTCGGACGAGAAGACCGTCTCCCAGTCTCCGTAGGCGGCGAAATGGGTCTGTGGATCATTCCTGCACTTGTAGACGAAAAGCTGTGTCACGCCGGCACCTCGGCCCGCTCGAAATAGGGCTTCCACTTGAAGTTGACGCTGATGGAGTCGAAGGGCAGATCGCCCACCTCGTCGAACGCCTGGCGGAGGTAGCGCACGTCAGGCTCGGCACCGTCCTCCACTGCTACCAGAGCGAGGATGTGGCGGTCAGGCTGGTTGCGCCCGACGCCGATCTCGCTGCGCGTCACCGTGAAGGTGTCGGCACCCACCACCCGTCCCTTGACTTCGATGAACAGCAGCGTTCCATCCCGCTCCCGGGACTCGATGTCGTAGCCCTTGTTATTGGGCGGCATCTCCTGTGGTGCCCGCCCGAGCCGTCGCTCGGCAGCTAGGACTGCATCGACGGCTGCCCGCTCGGTCGCCGAACGCTCTGCGGCGTGGTCGGCGATCGTCTCCGCTGAGGTGCCCTGGAGCGACGCCAACAGGCCGGCGGGCACGATCAGGGCGCCGCCCGCCACCACTGGCGGCATCGGCGCTAGTTGGCGCTCGGCGTCAAGCTCCTCCAACCGACGCTTGAGCCGGGACTCCAGCT
>DATLGQ010000391.1:0-8309 GCA_035540435.1 Fimbriimonadaceae bacterium | reverse complement strand
CTGCCTGAGCCGCTCCACCTTCTGATAATCCTTGCGACCGTCGTCGACCGCCAGAGTGTCCATCAGAATCGCCCCGGCTCCCAGCGCCGCGCGCTCGGCCGACTCCGCCGACATTGCCTTCACCACGCCGGCCACCATCATCTGCAGTCCGCCGCCCGCCGAAGAGGTCGAGACGTACATATCGGCAGCCTCCAGTTCGCCGGCCCGCTCACCCGTCCTTTTGCCCTCCTTCATCAGGCGCCAGACCTTAGAATCCTTCAAGAGCTTTCGCCGTCCAGGCGTGAACCCCTCCGGCACGGTTTCCTCGGTGATCTCCTCGAGCTCGGTGATCGAGTTCACGACGCCCATGGTGACGTCTTCGAACGGCTTCTCGACGGTGGTAGGCGCCTCGCCTCGAGCGACCAGGCGGTACTCGCCACTGGGGCTCTTCTCGATGAGGATTGCTTTGGTAGTCGTGGAGCCGCAGTCGGTAGCCAGAATGCGGCGGATCTCTTCGGGCATGGGTGTCATTATGCCTTGCGCGCCCTCAACCGGCTCAACGCCCTCCCAGCGCCTGCCGTGCATCGAGCCAGTCCCGAAGCGGCGATCGCTCGTGCTCGCGCAGGAGGCTGTGGGGATACTCTTCGCCTTTGATCCAGCGCAGGATCTGGTGGGGAAGTGCCACCCGCGACGCGTGCTCGATCTCGGGCAGCCAGTCGAGGCGGGTGGCTCCCGGCCAATCCGGGTGCTCGCCCGGCAACTGTAGCGAGAGGACCTCCGCTCCCTCCTCCAGGAAGGGCCGGATGCGCTCGAGGGCGGTGTCGACAGGGCATCCCGCAGCCGCGACTCCTTCGGCCTTCAGCAGCTTCCGGGCGCAGTTATCGTCCACCTGCAGGACGACCTGGTCCGCATGGTCCAACGCCTCCCCGTAGTCGGTTCGATACAGCAAGCGATGAGTGGCTTTTGTCATTTGGAAGAGCAGTCGGGCGAAGCGATCGAAGAGGTCCAGCCGCTCCTCGTCCGCATCGTAGAGACGGATCTCGAGGGGGCGCTCGCCAAAGTAGGTGGCCAGCGAGGCCAGGACTGCCGGCGAGCACCGCAAGCTCCCGGCCCCGATGATCGCGAGTTTTGTCATCTCCTTCTGTGACGAGCGTGTTTCAGCAGCCGTTGCCAGTTCCCGAGTCTGGGCTGGGAGAGCGCGCTTAAGGAGTCGACGCGGCGCCAGAGGTAGCCTAACGCCCCAACCGATGGACGAATATCATGCCGACCGAGCGGAGCTGAACGGAACCCTCATCTCCATGGAGTTCGGTCCCCAAGGCCGCATCCAGCAGCTATGGGTAAGCGATCCGAATCTGCCCGAGGAAGGTGAGGAGTTCCAGTTCGTCTTGACGCCGATCTCCTTTGGTGGCGAGTTCGCAGAGGACTACTACCCTGGAACGATCCTGCTCGGAGCGCGAACCGAGCCCAACGAGCCTTGGATCCTGAGCCGCAGCCGTGCCATGCCGCAAGGGTTCCCGGAGGAAGACGATGAGGACGGGCCCCCGCCGGACCTCTCCTCGGTGAGCTTCGACTATGACTTCTCGCTGCTGCCAGAGATCGCCGCAACCGGCCGGTACTACGAGATCCTGAGTCCGCTGCCCCAGATCGTGTGGGAGGTACGCCTGGAGAATCGGGGCCGGATCAGTATCGAGATCGGCGAGCTCGCATTCCCATTCCCGCTGAACAACCTTTACGAAGGCTACGGGCGCACGGATCAAGACCTCAAGAACCTCTGGCACGAGCGGGTGTACGTGCACAAGTACATCGGTGGCGCAGCCAGCTACCTCTATGCCCAGAGAATGAACGACGAGCCCCCGGGTCTCGTGATTTTTCCCGGAGACGATACTTCCTGGGAGTTCTTCGCCCATGTTCGCTCATCTCTCAACACCGCCATGAGCTGGGAGGGCATCCCCGTCGTGTATGTGCACAGCCGGGCGGCCACTGAACGCGAGGGCTGGGGTTCCTGGTTCAACGAGCACACGTCCCTCATCTTGGAGCCGGGGGATTCGCGCACCTATCAGACGCGCTTCGTACCCGCAGAACGAAACGGCCAGGAGAGCATCCAGAAGGTGCTTGCCGCCTGCGGCGTACCCATCATTCGCCTGCTCCCGGGCGCGGTCGCGCCGGCGGAAGTCGGCATCGCGTGCGAGATCTCCGGGGCCACCCCCGCGCGTTTCTTTGTGAACCGGGAGGCGAACGTCGAGACGGATGCTGACGAGGAAGGGGGCTTCTGCTTCATCCGGCCGGCCGAATCGGGTCCCCTTCGCCTGAGCATGGAGGACACCCGCGGAAGACGCACCCACGCCCACCTGTTGTTCATCGACTCGATCGAAGACCTGATCATCCGCCGGGCCCAGTGGATCGTCGACCACCAGGTGCACGACGAACCGGGCAGCGTGCTGCACCAAGCGATCCTTCCCGTCGACATTCGTACCGGCGACCGGCTGACGCATCCCGACCACTACGCCTTGCCCTTCGCCATCCAGGCCAGCCTCGGCGATGCGCTGTTTCTATGCGAGAAGAACCGGATCTACCCCGATCCAGAGCAAACGGCCGTACTCGACCGCTACCTCTTCGACTTCGTCCGCAACGACCTGCAGAACCCCTCCGACCACACGGTGGGAAGTGCGTTCGCAGACCTCAAGTCGGTCGCCGTCAACTACGGGCGCACCAGCGTCTACCCCCTCGTCTTCAGCCTCTACCATGCGATGTACCGCCTGGCGAAGACCCATGGGGCGACGCAGGAGGACGCTTCCTTTTATCTGGATGCGGCGGGCGAGACGGCGATGGCCATGTTCCGCTACGGGATACCGTCCGCCTCGCGCGGGATCGGCATTCGGGGCTACCCCCAGATCTTCGAGTTGGTTCAAGACTTGGCGGCGGAGGGATTCGACGACACGCTGAAGCAGCTGCAGCCTCTCGTGCGGAGCCGTGCCCAGGAGTTGCTCAAGCGTCACTACCCGTTTGGCGGCGAGAGCGTGTGGGACACCGCCGGCTTCGCCGACGTCTACGCGGAGGCGCGCCACCTTGCCAGCGAAGAGCATCAGGAGCGTACGTTTCGCTGTGCCTACGCGACTCGGTCGCTCGCCCCAAGCTGGTGGTGGTACGGCAGCGACAAGCGGATCTGGCAGGACCCGGACTATCTCCTCGAGGGCTACGTCGGCGATCGCGGGGAACTGTGTTTGGGCCACACCTCCGCCGGCAACTCCTCGCTTTTCTTTAGCGGAATGGAGCGTGATTACGAGCATCTTGCGGAGACGGCGATGCGCCAGGCCTTCGGCGGCTTGCTGGGGGTCTGGGCCCTCGTCGGGCCGGACGGTGCCGCTGCGATGGCCTTCTGTCCCGACGCCGCGTCCAGGCACTTTGGCGCGAACGGCCTCACCGGGGATATCGGCCTTGCCCTCTACGAGTACCTGCGAGTCACTGGCGCGTATGTCCTTCCCAGCCGGAGCTACGGGGTCTTCACCTTTGGCTGCCACTTCGAGGCAGACGAGAACGCCTACAAGGTGCGTCCGTGGGACGGCGTCGGCAGACGCGTGGTGATGCGGCAGATCGGAGCGGAATTCGAGTTGAGTGCGGGCAAAATCCGGTCGGTGACGCTCGACGTTCGCAAAAGATGGGCTAATGTGGAACTAGAGAATCCTGGGCAAAAGGCTCTGCAGGCGCAGCTCGTTTGTCGTGGGCTCTGGGGGCGCAGGCTGGCTGCGAACAAGCAGGCGGTCGAGAGCGTCAACGGGGAGATGAGGATGACGGTGGCACTCGAGCCGCGCAACGTGGCGGTTCTCGAGGTGAAGGTGACGGAATGAACGAAATCCCGATGTGGTGGCTGGTGCTTTCCTCGATCTTCTTCGCCCTGACGGCGTTGGGCTTCCTCGGCATGGCCTTCGCGATGCTGAAGATGTACCAACTGGTCGCCGGGCTCATACCCACCATCCAGGGCGTATCGGCCAAAGTCGAGGATGTCTCAGGCCAGGTGTCGGCGATCGCCCACACCGTGCATGGCATCACGCAGAAGGTCGAGCAGCTCACCGAGAAGGTGCATGGCATCGCCGATTCCGCCAAGGGACAGGTTGAGACGGTCGGGGATCGGGCGAAAGGTCTCGTGACGCACTTGGACCAGCTCGCCACCAGCTCTAGCGGTCGCTTCCAGGCGGCATCGGGCTGGATCGCCGGCGCCATGACGGCCTACAAGCTGTGGAAGTCGTGGCAGGAGACCCGTGCCGAGAGCCGCGCGCGCTCGGGCCGCTACATGCCGGTCCCGGTTGACACCAACGGCTCTCATCGGGATAATGATTCACTGCACCGCGGGGTGGAGCAGTCTGGTAGCTCGTCGGGCTCATAACCCGGAGGTCACAGGTTCAAATCCTGTCCCCGCACCCAGTTTTCAGTAGGGCCAAGCCGCTTCGGCTTGGCCTTTTTCGTGCCAACACCGCAACACCCTACACCCCGACCTTGGACGGCCCTGTAGCCGCAGGATTTAGCCTGGGTACCAGTGCGGACACCCTGCACCCCCTCCTCGCATGATTACGGGCTGCAGGCGTATTTGCGGGCTGCCGACACTCATCATATGTCGCTGCGCCGTGTGGTCTACCAGGTCATGATGCTCGCGCCGATCTGGCTGATGGCCGCGCTGGGCCTCTACGAGCGGACCTACCAAGACGACTACCAGTTCCCGGCGCTGGTACCGAGAGAGCACGATCGGGTCACGGCCTATGTCGACATCATGAGGCGCTCCAAGCCGCTTCTGGCGCTGAACCTGGGTTCGCACCACCCTGAACACGATCCCGCGATCGTCGAGTTGGCCCGGGAGTGGATCCGGCAGGCGGAGGCAGGGAAGTTGGAGTCGCTCCATCCCGCCTTTCACGGGGACACCATGCGTGAGGGAGTCAAGTCCGACATCCTCTCCTCAAAATGCCGGCTGACGAGCTACCTCGTGAGCATCGGCAGGCGGCTCCATGGCAAGGGCCGAGCCGAGGAAGCTGCCGGGGCATTCATCCTGGCGTTGCGGATGGGAGAGGTTGCAAAGTACTCCGACCTCACCACGGTCAGCGCCTCCAACCTCCAACAGCGGGCGGCGCTCGAGCACCTCGAGACGCTGCTGCCCGAGCTGGACCCCCAACAGCTGGAGCCCGTTCGCCAGGCCTTGGCGGATCACGAAGCCCGCCAGAAGCGGATCGAGCCAATCGTCCTCCTCGTCCGGCGCCAGTACGCGACCTACCGGGCGGCCAAGGGCGAACCGGTACTGCCCATCGAGGACGTTCCGGCAGATTCGGACGAGACGCATCATGGGCGAACACTGCTGGCTAGCGGAAGCGAAGACCTGCCCGTGATCGCCAACCAGGTGAGGGTGGCGATTGGTACTCAAACGGCCTATGTCCGTTCGGTCCAGCGGCTGCTGAGCTCGCTGAAGGGCTGAGAGGCTGTAAACTGCGTGCCATGGTCCCGGTCTATCGGGCTCGGCCATTCGACCCCACCTCGGACGACGGCTTGCGCATCGACGTGGAACTCGTCGTCGACTGGTTGGTCAAGTTCCTGAGAGACGAGTGCGTCCGGCGCCGGGGGATGGACCGCGCGATCGTGGGTCTGAGCGGAGGCGTCGACTCGGCGGTGACCACCTATCTCTGTGCCCGCGCATTCGAACCGCAGAACGTGTACGCGTTTCGGATGCCTTACAAGAGCAGCTCGCAGGAGAGCCTGGACCATGCGCAACTCGTGGCGGACGATCTGGGCGTGCAGCTCCACACGATCCCGATTACGAAGATGGTCGATGGCTACGCCGGCCACGAGGCCGAGATGACGGCCGGCCGGCTGGGCAATGTCTGCGCTCGCGCGCGCATGATCGTCTTGTTCGACCAGTCGGCCAAGCTAGGCGGCCTGCCGATCGGCACCGGCAACAAGAGCGAGCGCCTTTTCGGCTACTTTACGTGGCACGCGGACGACTCGCCGCCAATCAATCCGCTGGGCGATCTTTTCAAGACCCAGGTGTGGCAGCTCGCGCGGCACCTGGGGGTCCCCTCAGTCATTGTGGACAAGCCGGCCACCGCGGACTTGATCAAGGGACAGACCGACGAGGGCGACTTCGGCATCACCTACGCGAAAGCGGATCGAATCCTGAATCTGATGGTCCAGGGATACCCCCGCCGCAAGCTCGTCGAGATGGGTTTTGACCCGCACGAGGTGGAGTTGGTGTGGGGCAAGGTCGACGCGACCCACTGGAAGAGGCGCCCGCCCACCGTCGCCATGCTGAGCACCGGCGCCATCGGCGACTATTACTTGCGGCCGGTCGATTACTGACACCCCCAACACCCAACACCCAACACCGAACACCCAACACCGAACACCGAACCACCCCCTGCTCCGTCTGTTCTTGCGTGGGCACAAGGTCCCTGGGCAGACGGTTCCCCATGAACCCACCGCCGACAATCAGAGTAGGATGGATAGGAGCGTCGGCGGGGCCGTCCCGCTCCTAGGAGCTTTGAAGGTGAACAGCAGCGTACGACTCGGTGTGTATCTGATCCTCGGGGTGATCGCGATCAGCATTGGGATCGGGATCTTCACCTCGCTCGTCAAGAGCCTTCTCGCTCTCATCGTGCCGCTCGCGATCGTCGGCGGCGTGGGCCTGATCATCTATGGCCTGATAAGCCGCAAGCCGCTTGGCGGCGGTCGTCGCTATTTGCCGTAGGGTCCGTCGGCGGCCCTTCCAGATTTTAGCTTGGTATCGATCCTATCCGTCCTATTGGTCCTGTAGGCCCTATAGACCCTGCTTCTCCCTGCCGCAACCCCGCCGCGTGCTTTGGCGTACCTTGAGTGTATAAGACTCATATCACCTGCTTGTTTCGGCTGAACAAGCCGAGGTATAAAGGTGTCGAAGGTTGAAACATGGGAAAGACAGTAGGAATCGACTTAGGAACCACGAACTCGGTCGTTGCCGTGATGGAAGGCGGCGAGCCGGTCGTCATCAGCACCGCGGAAGGGTCGCGTACATGCCCGAGCGTCGTTGGGTTCAAGAACAACGGTGAGCGACTCGTGGGCGTCACCGCCAAGCGCCAGGCGGTCGTGAACCCCGAGAACACCGTCTATTCGATCAAGCGCTTCATGGGGCACAAGCCCGAAGAGGTGCAGGAAGAGATCAAGCGCGTCTCTTACAAGGTCAAGCCGGGCAAGAACGGTGTCGTCGCTCACATTCCCGCCGTCGACAAAGACTTTACGCCTGAAGAGATCAGCGCCATGATCCTCCAGAAGCTCAAGGCCGATGCGGAGGCGTACCTGGGCGAGACGGTCGATCAGGCCGTCATCACGGTACCGGCCTACTTCAACGACAGCCAGCGCACCGCCACCAAGAACGCCGGCGAGATCGCCGGCCTCAAGGTCCTGCGCATCATCAACGAGCCTACCGCCGCCTCACTCGCCTACGGCCTCGACAAGAAGGCCAATGAGACCATCCTCGTGTTCGACCTTGGCGGTGGCACGTTCGACGTCTCCGTGCTGGACGTCGGGGAGGGCGTATTCGAAGTCCGCTCCACCGCCGGCGACAGCCACCTGGGCGGCGACGACTTCGACCAGAAGATCGTGGACTGGCTTGCGGCCGAGTTCAAGAAGGACCAGGGCGTCGACCTCAAGAAGGATCGGGCAGCCCTCCAGCGCCTGCGCGAGGCGGCCGAGCGCGCCAAGATCGAGCTTTCGAGCCAGGTCAGCACCCAGATCAACCTCCCCTACATCACCGCGGTCGACAACGAGCCCAAGCACCTCGACCTGAACCTGACCCGGGCCAAGTTCGAGGAGCTCACCGCCGACCTCATGGAGCGGGTCAAGAAGCCGTTCCAGCAGGCCCTCGAGGACGCGAAGCTCAAGCCGAACGAGATCGACGAGGTCATCATGGTCGGCGGGTCGACCCGCATGCCCCAAGTGCAGGAGCTGGTCAAGAAGCTCACGAGCAAGGAACCCAATCGCTCCGTGAACCCGGATGAGGTCGTGGCGGTCGGCGCTGCCATTCAGGCGGGTGTTCTCGGCGGCGAGGTCAAGAACATCGTCCTGCTCGACGTCACGCCTTTGAGCCTGGGCGTCGAGACCCAGGGCGGCATTTTCGACAAGCTTATCGAGCGCAACACGACGATCCCCACCAAGAAGAGCCGCGTCTACACGACCGCCACCGACAACCAGCCGGAAGTGGAGATCCACATCCTGCAGGGCGAGCGGCCGCTTGCCAAGGACAACAAGAGCCTCGGACGCTTCCACCTGGCCGGCATTCCGCCGGCGCCGGCTAGGGTGCCGCAGATCGAGGTCACCTTCGA
>DATLGQ010000390.1:0-4897 GCA_035540435.1 Fimbriimonadaceae bacterium | reverse complement strand
CTCTCATGCGGCCGAGCTCATGGTCTCCGACGGGGAATATAGCGCGGGCAACTACTATCAACGGCTCGCATCGTTGACCGGCATTCCGGCCCAGAAATTGTCGTTTCATGGCAAATCTACGGAGAAGTTCTGGAGCTCGCTCAACACGTGGTTGGCGGACACCAGCTTTCGGTATGGCCGGCCAACCGCCAGACCAATAAACTCTTTCCGGTATGTTAGCTTGGCGATGTCACAAGCAGTGGTGCGCGAAGCTGATCGGCAACGCTTGCACGACCTCTTCCACAAGTACGGCTTCACAGGAACTGATGCCGTTACGGAGGAGGAGATTGGGCAGTACATTGCGAATTGGATCACTTCCTCCAGGCCAACAAAGCAGCTGAAATCCGCCTGGGCCAAGACGGAGCTTCGTTCCCGCATCTGCGAGATCGCCGTGGCGGAGCTGGAGGAATGGGCGAAGGAAATCGCCATCAGTGCGGAGCAGGGTCGCCAGGGCTCACGCCTGTCGCTGGCGGCCAGCTTCAGGCACGACCTCCTTTCGCGGTCGATTGCCCTGTGGATCGGCAAGGAAGCGTCTCTAGAAACCACCACACTGGAAGCGGGCGGCCAGGCCTTCCAGCTTGGAAACTCCACGTTTGGGAGCCTTGCCACGGTTGAGCCGCGCTCCGAAATCGGCTGGAGTGCGGTATTGCTGCGCGGGTTTGACTCCAAAGACGGGGCAGGAAAGCACCACTGCTGGTCTGCTCGCGCTGTCGTACCTCTCAGTCGCTCCGAGAAGGGGAACTACTGGACCGAAGTAAGCCGGGTTACACTGGGAGTGCAGCACGTCGTGCTCTCCCGTGCTGACCCAGCCGTTCGAAAGAACGTCGAGCGAGCGCTCGAGGAGGTGGCTGCCCCGGGATACACTGTGGCCACGGCGACCGCGCTACCAGGGCTTCCCCCTGGCTGGGTTCTCTACGAAAACGTCAGGGTGCTGAGGGCACTCGAGGACCTCAAGGGTTTCGAGGCCGCACTTTCTCCTGTCGGCATCACGAGCGGCCTGCAGCTCGTCGGGGGGTTGAGGCTCGGAAGAGGTATTTGGCACGAGTGGGCCCCTCCCGTCGCCGTCGTCGAGGCGCAGGAACCGGGCACGACCATTCGCGCCTGGGAAGGAACATCCGACGAAGGGCAACCAAAGTGCCATGCTGAGGGCGGTGACGGCGAAGCTCGGCTCAACCTCGGCGACTGCGTTGCCGAAAGCGGCAACCTCTACCTCGAAGCATCGCGAGGACCTGAAGTGCTCGCAACATCGACTCTGTTGCTGCGGAGTGCAGCGAAAGCACGCCCGCTAGACCGACAGCTACGAGGCCTTCTCGGTTACGAGCAGGCGATTTCTGCAGCCGCCCTACACGAGGCGAGCGGGCCGACGGTGCGAGGCCTCGCCGCTCCAGACGCGCCAGGCGCCAGCGCTCCGCTCTCGGTATTGCCATCGTTCCGCGAGCTAGCGGCGGGCAATGGCAGCGTCGAGGAACAGGAGGAAGCGCGGCCCCAACCCGTCTCGGACGTGCCGAGATTCGATCTTGCAACGATGCCGTTTGCCGAGCAGCTAAGACTGCCATGCGCGGTGCGGGGCTTTCACCATTTTAGGCTCGACACAGTTCCCCCCGGCTTCCCTAAGTACGCGCCGGTCAACATGGAGTGCAAGGACTGTGGCATCTCGTTGCTGCACAGGCGCAAGAGCAAGGCGAAGATTCCCAGTCCCTCTCGAGGAAAAGGCGCCGGAGAAGTCGTGCCCGCGAGCCCGGCGCGGGCGAAAGTCGAAGAGGCAGCAAAGCTTCCTCACGACTTGTGGCTCGACGCCGCTGGCTTTCTTGGCTCGGGTACAATGGCGACGTTCGAAGGGATCGTGGCACAAGAGGAATTGGATCCTTGGCGCGCGCAGTCCCTCATCCGGGACCTGGCATGGCTCGCGCACGTGGATCTTGGCTTAGGCGAACGCCACCGG
The DNA here is from genome assembly GCA_035540435.1 of Fimbriimonadaceae bacterium. GTDB lineage: Bacteria > Armatimonadota > Fimbriimonadia > Fimbriimonadales > Fimbriimonadaceae > DATLGQ01. Next base: position 2,916 of record DATLGQ010000390.1, on the reverse strand, counting down.
CCGAAGTGCTGGAGCGTGACTCCCCCCGTTCTAGCCTTCATCGACCGAGAAGAGGCGGTGCTAAGCGGCTTCCGCAGCCGCTCCTTCATCGAGGACATCGTGGAGCTCGTGGCGACGAGAGGCGGCTCAGTTCACGAGACGAAGCTGCACAACCAGCCGGCGCTCATGCGCCTGACAGGGCTCAATGCAGCGGACGCTCGGGCCACGCTCGACGTCGCTTGCGATGTCCACGGCCGCGTTCTGGCAATCGTCGAGCACGCGGCGTCGAAGATCGCGGCTTTCTGCCTTTCAAACGGAAGCCCGTTCTCGGTGTTCCGGCCGATGGCCCTGGGAACCGAAGGCGAGCCGCAGAGATACGACGTGGGGCAAGGTCGTTGGCGGCACGTCGACTCCACCTCCTCACCGGGCGCCTATAAGTTCACTTACGCGGGAACGGGCTACGCTTTCCGCGGCCATGATTCTTGCTATTCGGGACCTCACGAGCTCGTGAAGCTAGCAGCAGCACGCTTGGAGGGCGTGGCCCTCCACGCGTACCTCGAGCAAGAGCGCGTGTTTGTATCGCGGCTCGGCTGCGAGCCACCGGGCCTACTTGGCCGAGCCCTTGTCGCATGCTCGGGCAAGCTGCCGCACGTCAACGAAGGCACCTCCCGGTTTGAAAACGTGCCACCCGACGTCGCGGCGACGGTCCTCGCGACCCTTTACACTGGAGAACTTCCCTCATGACCGTCCGAAACCCGCGTACCGTGATGAGCTACGTGCGGGATGCTTACCTCCGCTATTACGACAGCGCCTTCTGGATGAGGGACGAGGGAGTCATGGCCGAGCGCAAGGCCCTGCTCCTCGAGCCGGGCGTGATGGCGCAGGAGCCACTCCTCGAGGCAGTGCCAGTGTACCCGTCGACCGTGCCCGTGGAGGAGAGCTGCGCGCGCGCTGGGCTCTCTGACGCGGTCGGCACGCGCCTGGGCGACGTGGTTTTCGGAAAGAAGGACATCAACCTGCGGGAGCACCAGACCCAGTCTCTGCAGTATGCAATCGCTGGGGACGAGAGGGGCAGGCGAAACGTCGTAGTGACGTCCGGCACCGGCTCCGGGAAAACGGAAAGCTTCCTCCTCCCCTTGCTAGCTCGGCTCCTCGAGGAGCGCGCCACCATGCCGCGGGGGTGCTCTGTCAACCGCTGGTGGGACAAGCATCACGACGCCGCGATCAAGACGTGGGATCACCTACGCGCAAACGTGAGGGACAGGGTGACTCCGGCAGTCCGCGCGATGATCCTGTATCCTACCAACGCGCTGGTCGAGGACCAGATGTCTCGCCTGCGACAGGCGGCGATCAGGGGGAAAGAGCTGATGGGCTCCCCCCTCTTTTACTTCGGGAGGTACACGGGCGCGACCCTCGGGGGTACGTACGTGCCCCCGTCCTCTCTAAAGGCAAGTGACCGCAACCGAATCAACGAGGTCGGGCGGCAGCTCCGGGACGTCGCAAAGGAGGCAACAGCACTCCGGGCGACGCTTGAGCAGAAGGGGCTCTCGAGAGAAGAGGTCATAGAGGCTATCGCCCAGTTTCCTGATCCGGCGTGCGGAGAGATGCTCACGCGGTGGGACATGATTACGTCGCCGCCCGACATCCTCATCACCAACACGAGCATGCTGAACATCATGCTGATGCGTGACGTAGAAGCGCCGATACTGGAGCAGACGCGGAGTTGGCTCGAAGAGGATCCAGAGGCAACGTTCACGCTCGTAGTCGACGAGTTGCACGGGTACCGCGGAACGCAGGGGACAGAGGTCGCTCTTGTCGTACGTAACCTACTTGACCGGCTCGGCCTTGCTCCCGATTCGCCAAAGCTCCGCTGCATTGGGACGAGCGCCTCCCTCGAAGGGGAGGGTGGCAAGGAGTACCTTGAGCAATTCTTCGGTGTCGACCGGTCGACCTTCGTCGTGTTGCCAGGTGAGCCGAAGACCTACGAAGCTGGCTTGCCAGTCGATGCCGGCGAGCTATCCCGCCTTGCACCGCGTTTGCTCTCCGAGGACCCAGCCGAAGCGAAGGCTGCTGCAGATGAGCTATCGCAGTCGTTCTCGGCGCGGCAGGCGCTCGCAGCTGCATGCCGCGCTGCCGGCGTCGGCGACGACGGTATCCAGCGACCTGCCCCGCTGTCTGCAGTGGAGAAGGCGCTGCTCGGGCCCGAATCCGTAGATGGTGGCCTTGACGCTGTCCTGACGGCCGCAAAGCTCGAGGACAGGGGCAGCTTCGAAGACCCGAAGCCGACATTCCGCTCCCACGCGTTCTTGCGGCAGGTCCAAGGGATTTGGGCCTGTTCCAACCCAGCGTGCGACCAGGTCGAGGATATCTATCGACACGAGAGGCGCAAGATCGGCAGGCTATTTAAGTCGCCGGCCATGAAGTGCGGCTGCGGCGGCCAAGTCCTCGAACTACTCTATTGCTACGACTGCGGAGAGGCATACCTCGGCGGCTTCGTCGTGCCAGCGCCGCCGCAGCAAGACTGGGGCACAACCGTTTTCCTCGAGTCGACTCGTCCGGGCTCCAGCATCTCGCCACCAGGCATGGTGTACGAGCGCCCGCACGACCAGTTCAGGTGGTACTGGCCAGGTGGGATGCTTCCCGCGGGACGCAAGTCCTGGACTCACCAAGGACCTAACCCGAACGACAAGAAGTCACGCCAATTCTCCTTTGCGGGAGGCCATCTCGATCCACGGCTCGGCATATTGCGTCCGTGCGATGGGGTAGAAGACCAAACAGGCGTCATTTACTGCCCGCCGCAGGAGCACCAAGGCGTCGCGGGGCTGCCCGAGTTCTGCCCGCGATGTGAGAGCGACTACTCCTACTTCAACAGCCAGGCGCTCGACCAGTTTTACAGCGGCACGGTACAAACCTCTATTCGCGGGCTCCGCACCGGTT
>DATLGQ010000389.1:0-6999 GCA_035540435.1 Fimbriimonadaceae bacterium | reverse complement strand
ATACGAAGCGTTCTACATCGTGCGAGGCGACCTGAGCGACGCCGACGTCCAGAAGATTGCCGACCGATTCAAAGGCATCGTCGAGGACAAGGGCGGTAGCGTGGAGCAGGCGGGCAAATGGGACAAGCGCAAGCTCGCCTACGAGATCGACGGCCACAAAGAGGGGAACTACATCCTCATGAACTTTGAAGCCGGCGCAGCTGTCCCGCAGGAATTGAACCGTCTGATGCGAATTAGTGACGATGTCATCCGACACCGCATCTTCAAGATCGAGGACTAGCAAGTGATCAATCGCGTTGTACTCGTAGGCCGGCTCACCCATGATCCGGAGCTTAGGACCACCGCCAGCGGCAAGAACGTCTGCACGTTTAGCCTAGCCGTCTCGAAGCGCTTCAAGCCGCAGGACGGTTCGCCCGACGCGGACTTCTTTCGCATCAACGCCTGGGACAAGACGGCGGAATACGTGGCGAACTACCTCAACAAGGGCCGTCTTTGTGCCGTAGACGGGCGTCTCCAGTCAAGGAAGTACACCGACTCTTCCGGAGCGAACCGTGAAGTCGTGGAGGTCGTCGCCGAGAACGTGCAGGGCCTGGACCGCCCTCGTGACGACGCCGGTCAGAGTGGTGGCCAGTACGCTGGAGCGGCAGCCGCAACCACGGCAGCGCCAGCGATCGATGAGTACGACCCCTTCGCCGACGAGTAGGGCCGGCGACTGGCCCGTTCGTTGAGCAGGGCTTTTCCGCCAGCGGCTGGATCAGTCTGCGTGGGCATCGGCAGCCCGAGCCTTGGAGCCTCGCGGGGCTTACGGCTGCGATCCCTACACAAACGCGCCACCCTCTAGCCTGAGACGGCAGCAGTCTCTTCCTGCTCGCCTGCCTCTTCGTTCTCCTCTCCCTCTTCCTCCTCGGATTCTTCGTCTTCCTCCGCCTCTTCCTCTTCGTCCTCTTCCCCGCCGAAATCTTCCGCCTCGGCGACCTTGGCCAATATCGCGTAAGCGGCCTGATTCGCGATGGCGACCGCCTTCTCAGCGATTTCTTCGGCCGTCCGGTCGGGGCTGCTGGTCGTCAGGCCAGTGATCGCAGCCTCGGTCAGCTCGGTCAAGATGTCCAAATAGTCTTCGGTGTCGATCAGCATTTCCGGCATTTTCCTTGCTCCTCAAAATCGTGATGAGCAGAAGACTGTCAGGAGTCGCCCGGGGTTTCATCAGCTTCGCGGATGCCGGCGCCGGCCACCCGTGTCGGTCAGAGGATGAGCCCGCCGTCGACCGTGATCGTTTGACCGGTGATGAAGGCCGCTTCATCGGAAGCGAGGAACAGGATGACAGGCGCGATGTCGGCAGCCGATCCGAGCCGGCCCAGAGGCGTCGTTTCAACTACCTTGGCCCGGGTTTCGGGAGTCAGATCGTGAGTCATGTCGGTCTCGATGAAGCCTGGAGCCACCGCGTTGCAGGTGATTCCCCGGGCGCCCAACTCCTTTGCGATCGCCTTGGTCATCCCCACGATGCCGGCCTTGCTAGCCGCGTAATTGGCTTGACCCGCCGCCCCGCTGAGGCCGACGACGCTGGAGAGGTTCACGATCCGGCCGTAGCGGGCCTTCATCATGGATCGTGAGACGGCGCGAATGCACAGGAACGCGCCCTTCAGGTTGACGTCGAGCACCCGATCCCAATCCTCGTCCTTCATGCGCATGAGCAAGGTATCGCGTGTGAGTCCGGCGTTGTTGACCAGCACGGCGGGAGAGCCCAGCTCGTTTTGGATCGACTCAAACAGCTTTTCCACCTGCTCGGAATCGCTAACGTCGCACCCGAAGGCGTGGGCGCTGCCTGCGTCCCTTTCGATGGCCGCCACGGTCGGGGCAGCGTTCATTTCGCTCGTCGCCACACATGCAACGATGGCGCCCTCGCGGGCGAAGGCGATGGCGGTCGCCCGCCCAATGCCCCGGCTCGCGCCAGTTACGACCACTACCTTGTCCTGGAATCTCAAGCTCCCACCCCCGATATCTGATCCGCCAGCTTCTCGCAGGCGACCTCCAAGCTGGCAGGGTCCATGACGGCCGCCGTCACCGCGTCCTTGACGGTTCGGCGTATCAGCCCGCAAAGCACCTCCCCGACTCCGGCTTCCACGAAGTGGGTGATATCGGCCTCGCTCATGGCCTGAACGGTCTCGGTCCATCGAACCGGCATTCGCAGCTGATCCTCCAGAAGACGGGGCCATTCCTGCGCCACCGTCACCGGAGCCGCCGTCACGTTGCCGTAGACTTCCGGCTGTCCTGGCTGGACATGGAAAACGACGGAGGTGAGCGCTTCGCGCATTTGAGCCGCCGGCTCCTCCATCAATGGCGAGTGGAAGGCCCCGCTGACGTTCAAGGGGATCACTCGCTTGGCCCCTGCTTCGGTCGCCAGCTCTCCGGCTCTTGCGACCTCAGTCGCGTCACCGCTGATGACCAACTGGCCTGGCGAGTTGTCGTTGGCGATCACGACGACGCGGCCATCGGACGCTCGACGGCAAACCTTCTCCAAAGCGTCACGTTCCAAGCCTAAGACCGCAGCCATGGCGCCTTTCCGATGACCACCCGCCGAGGCCATCACCTCTCCGCGCCGCCGCACCAGCCGAGCTCCATCCTCTACTGAGATGACGCCCGCAGCAGCGAGCGCTGCATACTCGCCGACACTGTGGCCGGCCATCGCCTTGGGAAAGCCCAGATTGCGTGACTCCAGTTCGGCACGCAGCTCGGCCCATGCCGCCACCCCACACGTGTAGAGCGCGAGTTGGGCATTCTGCGTCTGGCGCAAGGTGTCCTCATCTCCCTCGAAGCAAAGCGCGGCAACGTCGACGCCAGTTGCCTCGGCGACGGCGCTGAATGCCTCGTAGGCCGGGCCTCTACGCTCGTACAGCTCTTTACCCATCCCCGGCTTTTGGGATCCCTGCCCCGGAAACACGACCGCGAACATAGTGGCGATTGTAGCTTTTGGCGGGGACCGGGGTGGATTGGGCGCCACTCCAGCCCCGAGTCTCCACGCCCCACTCCCAACAAGCTAGAATCCACACAGGCGCATGGACCAGCCACAGCTAGTCGATATCCAGAGCAGCCCCGACAGCCGCAACATCGCGATCGACCGTGTCGGGGTTCGCGAGGTCAAGTACCCGATGCACGTACGGCAGCGGGAGGGCGGCATGCAGCATACGGTGGGGGTCTTCACCCTGACCGTCGACCTGCCGCGCGAATTCAAGGGCACCCACATGAGCCGCTTCCTGGAGGTGCTGGGCGAACACAACCACGACCTCAGCGTGGAGACGATTCCAGACATCCTGGCCCGGTTGCGCGAGCGCCTCAAGGCCCAGAACGCTCACCTCGATGTGCGCTTCACGCTGTTTCGCGAGAAGGGGGCTCCCGTGACCGGCAGGGTCGGCATGATGGGATACGAGTGTGGCTTCTCGGCCACCGGGGGCGAGACCAACGACTTTCACCTGACCCTGACGGTGCCGGTGACCACCCTCTGCCCGTGCAGCAAAGAGATTTCCAGCTTCGGGGCGCATAACCAGCGGGGCTATGTGGGGGTCAAGGTGTGGCCCGACGGAGGCATCCTCTGGCTCGAAGATGTGATCGACATGATCGAAGCGTGCGGTTCTGCTCCCCTCTACCCGGTGCTCAAGAGGCCGGACGAGAAGTTCGTGACCGAGCAGGCTTACCAGAATCCAAGGTTCGTCGAGGATATGGTGCGCGAGGTGGCGCTCCGCTTCGAGGCCGACGCGCGAGTGCTCGGCTACGAGATCGAGGTGGAGAATCACGAGTCGATCCACGACCACAACGCCTACGCCTACCTGGCTCGGAGGAAGTAGCGTGCCACAATCGTGGCAGGGCATGGGGTTCGCCCTCGAACCGCTCCAACGAGCTGATGACTCCTACCACTGAGCCGCCAAGCGCGGCGGGAGACGAGCATGCGGTTTATCGTCGAGTCGCTTTGGGTGGGGCTGGGGGCATTCATAGGAGCCAACGCTCGCTACTGGTTCGGCGTGTTGGCTCGGGCGACGCATCAAGAGTTCCCGTGGCCCACGCTGACGATCAACGTTTTGGGTTCGGCAGCGCTGGGAGTCTTTGCCGCCGCGGCCCTCGAGCGAGGATATCCCTGGCATATTCGCGCGTTCTTCGCGATCGGGCTGTGCGGGGGCTTCACCACCTTCTCGGCGTTTTCCTTCGAAGTCATCGATCTGGTCTACCGGCGCTCTTGGAAGCTCGCGCTGGTGTACGCGCTGGTCAGTGTGATCACATGCGTTGGAGGATGCCTCCTCGGCGGTCACCTGGGAAGACTTGCCTTTGGAACCACCCAGGAAGGCAGCCCATTCGCTGAACCCGGCGAACCTCCTGTGAACGTCTTGCCCAAGCGGTAAACTCGAACCTCATGATCGAGAAGCTTGAGGAGATCGAGAAGCGCTTCGAGCAGATCGAGTCCCAGTTCAACGACCCGGGCATCGTCTCCAACCCATCGGAGATGCAGCGACTGGGAAAGGCCCGCGCCGAACTGGAGCCCATAGTAGGGGTTATCCGCGATTACCGACGCGCCCGCAAGGCCCTCGAGGACACGGAAGCCCTGCTGGCCGACCCGGACCCGGAAATGCGCGAGATGGCGCAGGCGGAGCTCGATCCCCTCAAGGAGCGGATTGCGAACCTCGAGCTGACCCTGAAGAGCATGTTGGTGCCGAAGGATCCCAACGACGACAAGAGCGTGATCGTCGAGATACGCCCCGCAGCGGGTGGCGACGAGGCTGCGCTGTTCGCGGCCGAACTGTTCCGCATGTACACGCGCTACGCCGAGCGCCGCCGATGGAAGTTCGACGTGGTCGAGCACCAGGAGATGGGCATCGGCGGGGTCAGCAAGGTTGTGTTTCGCATCGAAGCTCACGGCGCTTACAGCCAACTCAAGCACGAGAGTGGAGTGCACCGGGTGCAGCGAGTGCCGGCGACGGAGAGCAGCGGGCGGATTCATACGTCCACGGTGACCGTCGCGGTGCTGCCGGAGGTCGAAGAGGTGGATGTGGATATCCGGCAGGACGACCTCGAGATCTCGACGTTCAACTCCAGCTCCGCGGGCGGCCAGCACATGCAGAAGAACGAGACGGCGATCCGGATCGTGCACCGGCCGACCGGAGTCGTGGTGACGTGTCAGGACGAACGAAGCCAGCAGCAGAACAAGCTGAAAGCCATGGCTGTCCTCAGGGCCAAGATCTACGAGGCCGAACAGGAGAAAGTCAACCGCGAGCGGGCGGCCGAGCGCAAGGGGCAGATCGGCACCGGGGACCGCTCCGAGAAGATCCGCACCTACAACTTCCCCCAGAGCCGCATCACCGACCACCGGATCAAGATGGATGTGCACAACACGATCACCTTCATGGACGGCGACATACAGCCGATGATCGATGCGCTGATCCAGGACGAGCAGGCGCGAAAGCTCGCCGCAGCCGAGGAATTGCAGACCGTCGGCGCCTAGGGCTATGCTCGCGCCATGGCTTCAGCTACCAACCTGATCGACGCGGTCAAGGCCGGCAACCGGCCCGAGGTGGAGAAGATCCTCGCTGAGAACGATACTCTCGCCGCGGTGGTGGACGATAACGGAGTGTCGGCCGTCACTCTGGCGGTGTACTACGGGCACCCGGATCTGGCCCGCCTGATCGCGGGCGTGCGGGGACCGCTAAGTATCTCCGAAGCCGCAGCCCTCGGGGACCTTCAGGCCCTTGAAACCGCGCTCGAGTACGAGCATGTTGAGACCATCAGTCCGGACGGCTTCACTCCGCTCGGTCTTGCGGCCTACTTTGGACATCTCGAGGCGGTGCGGTTCCTGCTCAGTCGGGGAGCGAGGCCGGGAGCCCATTCGCAGAACCCCTTGAACGTAACTCCACTTCACTCTGCCCTTGCGGGTGGTCACGTGGATCTCGCCCGGCTTCTGCTCGATGCCGGCTCCGATCCGCGTGCGGCCGGAGGCGAGGGCTGGACTCCCCTTCACTACGCTGCCGACCTTGGGGATGCGGAACTGGCGGGCTGGCTCCTCGAGCGCGGCGCTGATCCGGAGGCTCGAAACTCGGCCGGCCAGAGCCCCCTCGACATCGCGGTCGAATCCGGGCACGAGCACGTGGCGGATCTGATGCGGGCGCCGGCCTAGCCCGCTGCGTCGGCTTCAGGGGCCGGGTCTTCGACCTGCCCGCCCAGCGCGTCGATCGCGCTCTGCAGGTCGTTGGCGGCAAGGTCTGCAAGCTCCGCGGCTTGGGCCGCGCCATCTACTCCTTCGTCTGCCAGGCTGCGTAAGATCCCCGCCGCCTCGCGCGTTTCATGGAGGGCGTCGTTCGCAGCTTCGATCGCCTTCACCCGCATCTCGTCGTGAGCGGCGAACTCTTCCGCGATCTTCCCGCGGGCCGGTGGCTCGAGGAAGTCACCCAGCGAGGCGCCCGCGCTGTCGAGAAGCGCCTCGGCGTCTTGTTGAGCCTGCCGCGCCGCCGGCCCAACGTTGAGATCCTGGACCGCCCGAAGGGCTTCGGCGAGTGAGTCTTGCGCCGCGCCAAGCTGAAAAGCGCCGGCTCTGAGCTGTTGGTAGAGGGCGTCTTCTGGGGATGCGGGCGGCTGATTCGCGGCAGGCGGGTCTTCGTGCCGGCCACCGCAGCCGCAGGCCAGCAGGATCAAGAGGGCGAGCGCGAGCCAACGCACGGTCGAAGACTACCTTTGCAGTTTGGAGTTTTGAGTTTGGAGAGTTTGGAGTTTGGAGTTGGGGGTTGGGAGTTTGGAGTTTTGGAGTCATCGCGTCACCTCCGATAAGCCGTAGGGGGCGACCGGTAAACTCAGCCGCGTTCACGATCGCCGTGAGCCTCACGATGGACCAGGCCCATATCCGCAACTTCTGCATCATCGCGCACATCGACCACGGCAAGTCCACCCTCGCGGATCGGCTGATCGAGCGCTGTGGCGCTGTGCGCGGCACTGCTCAAGAGCAGATGCTGGACTCCATGGACATTG
>DATLGQ010000388.1:0-2730 GCA_035540435.1 Fimbriimonadaceae bacterium | reverse complement strand
GTAGCGAGGGATCGCGGCAAGGGCATTGGCGATTCGATCTGCTCCAACGGCGTGAGGCGGCTCGTAATCGACCTCCAGGCCAACGTCGCGCCCCGCCCGGAGGAACCTTGGCTGAACGCCAAGCCAGCGCTCACTCATGCGCGTGAAGGACTCGTTCAATCCGGGCACCACCGATGCGATGACCACGCCGTCCACGATCAATTCGAGGCCGGACAGGTCGAACAGCCCCTTGAGCCAAACCGCAAGCTGGTCCTCGGTGTCGTTTGGATCTGTCTGCCGCCGCCATACGGCCCGCCAAGCGGCGCCGTCCCAGACTCCCAGCACGGTGTTCGTGTTGCCGGCATCAATCGCCAAGAGCATGGGTTAAATCCACTTGTCCGGTCACTTGCCCTCCCACCTCTTCCTTCATGGCACCTACTATGGTTGCTGCCACCTCGTCCCTCAAGCCCGCCTCGTCTGCTTCGACCATGATACGCACCATGGGTTGAGTGCCGCTCGCCCTGGCTACCAGCCGGCCTCGTCCCAGCAGCTTCGCCTCGGCCAGTTGGAGCGCTCGCGAGACCAGGGGCCCCTGGTCCCATCCGTCACGCGATTGGACGCCGATGTTCACCAGAAGCTGGGGCCAGTTCTCGAACTCGCGGTAGAAGCTGCTGGCGGCCCGGCCCTCGCGCTTCAGGACACGCAGGACCTCGAGCATCGTTACGAGTCCGTCACCCGTAGGACCGCGCTCCGGAAAAATGATATGGCCGCTTTGCTCGCCCCCTATTTTCGCTCCCGTCTCCGCGAGCCGACGCGCGACGTGCTTGTCGCCCACGGGCGTCCGCAACAGCTCGATCTCGCGCTGCCGAAGGTATTGCTCGAAGCCCCCGTTGCTCATAACCGTGCCGACGACGACCCGCGGTTCGAGCTCTGCCTTCCAGTGGGCGGACCAGATGGCGATCGTCCGGTCCCCATTGATCAAGTGGCCTTCCTCGTCACTGAAGACGGCGCGATCGGCATCTCCGTCGAAGGCCACGCCCACATCCGCGCCGGTGGACTTGGTAAAGGCCTGGACACGCTCGGGTTTGGTAGCCCCGCCCTCGGCATTGATGTTCATGCCGTTCGGACTTGTGCCAGTCAGGAAGACCGTTGCACCTAGCCGCTTGAGCACCGCCGGCGCGATCGCATAGGCTGCGCCGTGGGCGGCGTCCAGCGCCACCTTCATGCCTTCCAGCCTTTCCGGTACCAAGCTGACCAGGAACTCCTCGTATTCAACGATGAAGTCGCGTGGCGCCCCTCCCGAGCGAGCTGCGAGTGATTCGATAGTTCCGAGACCCTCGCCGGTCGGCCGTTCGAGGCTCTCGGCCTCCATCAGGCGCTCGATCTCCTCCTCCACCTCATCGTGGAGCTTCCGCCCGTCGTGCCCCACGAACTTGATACCGTTGTCGGGCGCCGGGTTGTGGCTGGCGGAAATGATCGCGCCCAGCCCAAACTCTCCTACGCGCGCCGCGAAGGCTACCGTCGGGGTTGGAGCGACGCCGAGCGTGACGACGTCCACGCCCATCGAGCACAAGCCGGAAGCAAGGGCAGCGCCGAGCATCGAGCCGCTACGGCGGGTGTCGCGTCCGATCACCGCTCTGGGAATCTCGCCGGAGGCTCCCAGCCACTTTCCCGCTGCTTGACCGAGACTGAACGTGAGTTCGGGCGTCAGTACCGAGTTAGCGACGCCACGAACGCCGTCGGTGCCGAAGTGCTTGCGGCTCACGAGCGGGTGGCGACCTTCACTCGGGCCGGCCGGATCACCTTCTCCCCGATTCGATAGCCGGCCTCGAGCTCCTCGAGCACGACGCCCGGCTCATGCTCGGTGGACTCCTCCAGGGCGATAGCTTCGTGGAACATCGGGTCGAAGTGATTGCCTTGAGCGGGGATTCGGCTGACTTGGTTGCTCTCCAGCACCGCCCTCAGTTGCCGGTCGATGGCACGGATGCCCTCCAGGAGCGAATCGGGCGACGCTCCTGACTCGAAGGCGGCGATGGCCCGCTCGAAGTTGTCCAACACTGGAAGAAGCTGCATGACGATCTGCTCCGACGCGTAGAGCCGCTCCTGCTGTCGCTCCTGCTGCACGCGCTTGCGGAAGTTCTGGAAATCCGCCATCGTCCGGAGCAGTTGATCTTTGAGTCCGTCTCGCTCCTCTGTCAATCGAGCCACTTGGTCGCTGCCGGCCATGCCCTTACCCGAGGCCGTGGTCTCGCCATCTGTCTGCATGACGGGCTCCTGGTGCATGGGATCGACATCCGTTTCTTCGTGCTTCTTCTTGCGCAAAGCAGCTACTCCTGAATCCTGGCCCCGGCACGCCCACATGCTCGCGCGGGGGGGAGGTGCGTCTGGCCGATATTTTACCTGCGCGTAGGTACACTGCCGCCCATGTCCAGCAGCCTCGGGACGCTCTTTCGGATTACCACCTGGGGCGAGTCGCATGGTGCCGGCATCGGGGTGGTGGTGGACGGCTGCCCACCTCGCATCCCTGTTTCGGAGGAGGATATCCAGCGAGAGCTGGACCGTAGGAGGCCGGGCCAGAGCAGCATCGTGTCGCAACGGAAGGAGGGCGATCGGGTGCGCATCCTCAGCGGGCTCCACGAAGGGCTGACGCTGGGAACTCCGATCTCGATGATGGTCGAAAACGAGGACGCGAGGTCGCGCGACTACGACGAGATGCGGGAGAAGTACCGTCCAAGCCACGCCGATTTCGCC
>DATLGQ010000387.1:0-3015 GCA_035540435.1 Fimbriimonadaceae bacterium | reverse complement strand
GCGCGGATGGCAAACCGATCTCAGGCGTGACCCAGGTTCTGGAACTCGAGCCGGCAACTTCGGGCGCAGACGCCGCCCAAGAGCCCCCCGGCGCGTCGACGGCGCGACTGGTGCGGGGAAGAAGCGGCGCTCTCGATCTGGCCGCGGCTATCGAGTATGAGGCTTGGCATCGTCGCATCGCCAGGTGGGTCTCGCGGCTGCGCGATCGAGCAGACGACCCCGATCGACTCGAATCCGAGCTTCGCCGTGCTGAGATCGCGTTGCGAGCGGCCGCTGTCCAGGACGCCGACGAGGCGAGCCGCAGCCTTTCCTCAGGGCGAAGTCGGATCGAGGCAGAATGGCGCAGGGCGCGAGCGACGTGGGCTGGGTCCGTGCAGGATCCCGAGCCCTTGGTGAAGGTCGACGCCGGGAAGGAGGATTTCGTGAGGGTGATGACGGGGGGCCGCCATTTCACCCATTCCGACGGCCGAGCCTTCATTCCCATCGGCTACAACCACAACCCCGATTGGACGACCCTCCGGCACTCCGACCCCGACGCCGAGAGCTACGACCCCAAGGTCACCGATCGATGGTTCCAGAACCTCAAGGACCACGGCGTAAATCTGGTTCGGCTTATGATCGAGACGCCGACGTCCGGCAACCTGGAGGAGACGATCGGGGTGCTCGAACCGGAGCACGTTCTCTGGCTCGACAACGTGTTTCTCGCCGCTCGCAAGCACGGCGTGAAACTCATGGTGACGCCCTACGACACGTTCTGGATGAATCAGAGATGGGACACGACCCACTACAACCCGGCGCTCGGGAAGGGCGGGATGATCCACGAGAAGATCCAGTTCATCACCTCGCGCCAGGCGATCGAAGCCCAGAAGCGGCGGCTTCGCTTCCTGGTCGACCGTTACGGCAACTTGGGTGAAGTGTTTTGCTGGGAGATCCTGAACGAAGCCGACATCTGGTGGGGTGCCACGCCGGCTCAACTCAAGGCCTGGTCCGACGACATCGTGTCCTTCTTGAAGGCTTATCAGAAGAAGAAGTGGGGCCGAACCCACTTGGTGACGATGTCGTTCGCCGAGGGTATGCCAAAGGCCGAACTCGCGGAGCTTGCCTTCCGCGAGCCCGGCTACGACCTCGCCACCACACATCTCTACGTCGGAATCACGAAGGCGCCGAAGTCGAGGGATGACGCGATCGGCGCGGGTCTGGCCATCGGGCGCGGTGTGCGGCATGCCCTGAGCGAGATTCGGGACGCTCGCCCCTACATCGACGGCGAGAACGGACCCATCGACGATTGGATCGAGGACGAGAAGCTCGACGACGAGGTCTTTCACGCGATGAGCTGGGGCCATCTTTGCTCCGGTGGATCGGGAAGCTCGCTGCGCTGGCCTTATCGCAACCCGCATCATCTCACACCAGGCATGCTTCGGTACCTCAAGTCGATGCGGGCCTTCGTGGACGGCGTCGACTGGAGATCGATGACGGGCCCGGTGCGGTCGGAGGAGCTGACTGGAACTGGCGTAGCCGGAGTACAGGTGACGACCGATCGGGCCTCGCTGGTGTGGCTGATGGGGCGAGGCGGGATGCCGCCTGTGGTTCGCTTGAAGGACTTCGAGGGGCAGCACTACCGGATGTTCGACACCCGCTTGGGCAAGTGGCTTGCGAGTGGGACGTTGTCGGGCGAGTTGCGGGCGCCGGCTGGAGTGGACTCTATCGCGCTGCACATCGTCAAGCGTCGGTAGCAAGTCCTGCCGCGCGCGAGCGTGGCATGCGTCGGCCGGCCCCGTGGTTCGAGCCTCTACGGAGTTGCATCTAGGCTGTGCAGCCTCCTGAAGCTGGTATGATTTCCCCCAGCCGGGCCGCCTGCGGCCCTGCCTGCAGGGAAGCATTAGGACGAGGGGGTTTCAAACTCACACATGAAGTTGTTTAACGTGGTGTCGCACCGCTTTGCGTTCTGGCGTTCGAAGGTCGCAGCGCTTCTATTGGCGGCGCTGGCTCTGATGACGCCGGTTGCCGCGCTGGCCGCAGGAGGCGAAAACGTCACGCTTCGATTCTCGGAGAGCGACAAGATCTACCTCTGGATTTCACTCGGCTTCGGCGTGCTGGCGCTTCTGTTCGCGCTGTTCCTTGGGAAGGGCCTCATGGCGCAATCGCCTGGCAGCGAGAAGATGCAGGAGGTGGGATTGGCCATCCGCGAGGGAGCCTTGGCCTACCTCCGGCGTCAGGTGATGACCATGGGCATCTTCGTGGTGCTCCTAGCCATCGGCCTGTTCTTCATGTACCAGAACCAGTACGGCAGTTGGCAGCTGGGCATGTGGATTGCGGTCACCTTCATCGGAGGCGTGGCGGCATCCTACATCGCGGGTTACGCGGGCATGCTCATGGCGGTAGCCGGCAATATGCGGACCGCCAACGCGGCTCTTACGAGCTATAGCCGGTCGCTCCAGATCGCCTTCCGATCGGGAGCGGTAGCCGGGTTGGTGACGGTGGGCATGGGCCTGATCGGCGCCACGCTCATTCTGATGCTCGCGGGCGCGGACGCCATGCGGCTTCTGATCGGCTTCGGTTTCGGCGGCTCGCTCGCGGCCCTCTTCATGCGAGTTGGCGGCGGCATTTTCACGAAGGCCGCGGATGTGGGCGCGGACCTCGTGGGCAAGGTGGAGGCCGGTATCCCGGAGGACGATCCCCGGAACCCCGCCACGATCGCCGACAATGTCGGAGACAACGTCGGCGACTGCGCCGGCATGGCCGCGGACATCTTCGAATCCTACGAAGTCACCCTCGTAGCCGCGATCGTTCTGGGCGCGGCGACCGCTTCGATCTTCGACCAGCCGACATGGATGCGGCTCGTGCTGTTTGCGCTGATGGCCCGCGGCGTTGGGATCATCGCTTCGATCATTGGGATCTACTGGGTGCGCGGCAGCGACAACATCGATTCCGACCCGCTTCAGCCGATCCGCCGTGGCTTCCAGGTTTCGGCGGTTGTGGCGCTCCTCGGCACCGCCGCCTTGGCATGGTACATGA
>DATLGQ010000386.1:0-20702 GCA_035540435.1 Fimbriimonadaceae bacterium | reverse complement strand
GTGATAAAGGCGCTCGCGCGATCACCTACCTGCTCGCCAACCACCAGGATCGCCCCGACGATGCTGATGGCGGAGATGGCATTGGTGAGTGACATCAGGGGCGTGTGGAGCAGCGGCGAGACCCGCCGAATGACCTCCAGGCCCACAAACGTGGCTAGCAGAAAGACGAAGAGGTTGGAGAAAAGCTCGTTGAAGAAAACTCCGCTCATGCCTTGACCGCCTTCTCGTCGCCCAACTTCAGCAACTCCCGCACCTTGGGATGAACGACCTCCCCATCCCGGCACACCATCGACTCCCGGACGATCTCGTCTTCCAAGTTCAGGCTCAAAGCACCCTCCTTGTCCACGAGATTCAGCACGAAGGTCGCGACGTTCTTGGCGAACAGCTGGCTGGCGTCTCGCGCCATCGTAGCGGGAAGATTCACGGGCCCCAAGATCGAGATGCCTTGGTGCTCGATGGTCTCGCCCGGCTGCGTCACCTCACAGTTGCCGCCTCGCTCGGCGGCCAGGTCGACAACGACGGAGCCCGGCCGCATCCCTTCGACCATCACCTGGGTGACGAGGACCGGCGCTTTCATTCCGGGAACCGCCGCGGTGGTGATGACCACGTCCTGCTCCGCGATGACCGCAGCCATCAGCTCACGCTGCTTGGCGTAGAACGCCTCGTCCTTGGCGGCGGCGTAGCCGCCGGTCGCTTCGGCGCCTTCGGTCTCCAGAGGCAACTCCACGAAGCGGGCCCCGAGGCTTTCCACCTGTTCCTTCACCGCCGGTCGCACGTCATAGCCGCTCACCACGGCTCCGAGCCTTTTGGCGGTGGCGATCGCCTGCAACCCGGCGACCCCGGCGCCGATCACCAGCACTTTGGCCGGCGTGATGGTCCCCGCAGCCGTCGTCATCATGGGAAAAACTTTGGGCAGATGAGCGGCCGCCAGCAGCACAGCCTTGTAGCCGGCGAGGTTGGCTTGCGAGGACAGGACGTCCATCGCCTGCGCCCGGGTGATGCGGGGCACGAGCTCCAATGCGAAGGCACTGATGCGGGCCCGGGCCGCCATCGCGATCGGCTCCGGCGCGCCGAGTGGATCCATGGTGGCGACGAGAATCTGGCCGTCCTTGAGGTGGTTGAGCTCCGATGAATCTCCCGCTCCCAGCGCCCGGACCTTTGCGACCACATCGGTCTTGTAGACTTCCTGGGCGGAACCCACAGTCGCGCCGGCTTCGCGGTAGGCGTCGTCTCCGAACCCGGCCCCAACTCCGGCCCCGGACTCGACGACGCACTCGATCTTGCCCTTTTTGAGTTGAGCGAGCGCCGGCGGCGTCATTGCCACCCTCGTCTCTCCCGCAACCGACTCTTTCGGTATCCCTAGAGTCATCGCGCAGTTCCTCCTTCGGCTCCCTCTCCCTCCGTTCCACTAGCATAGACGGATGGGGATAGCCCGTTTGGAGGCCCCGGCCATACGCAACCCCAATACTTCGCTCTTGCCCCTTCCACGATCATGCTGGTATCGTCAGCGACATGTCGCAGGACGTATTCGAAAGAGTCAAGAAGGTCACCGTCGAGGAGCTTGCGGTCAAGGAGGAAGAGGTCACCGAGTCGGCCTCCTTCACCGACGACCTCGGCGCGGACAGTCTTGACGTCGTCGAGCTCGTGATGGCGCTCGAGGATGAGTTCAGCATCGACATTCCCGACGAGGAGGTCAACGAGATCAAGACCGTGGGCGATGCGGTGAACTACATCCAGAAGAAGCTCGGATCATGAGCGAGGCGCCCCGTCCTTCCGGGCGGGTCGTCGTTACCGGCATCGGCGCCGTTACGCCGCTCGGGACTAGCGTCGACAAGTTCTGGCCGCGCATGCTCTCAGGTGAGGGCGCGGTGGACCGCGTTTCCCATATCGACCCTTCCGCCTTCTCCACCCAAATCGCGGCCGAGGTGCGCGATTTCAACCCGGAGGATTGGCTCGACCGCAAGGAGGCGCGCCGGATCGATCGGTTCATCGCCTTCGCGGTGGCCTCCGCCTCGATGGCCCTCGAAGATGCGCGCTTTCCCACGGAGAATGAGGCGGTGGCAGAACATACCGGGGTCCTTATCGGCTCCGGAATCGGCGGGCTCACTTTTCTGGGCGAGCAGCATCGTCGGCAGATCGAGAGTGGACCCGAACGCGTATCGCCGTTCCTCGTTCCCTACATGATCCCGGACATGGCTTCGGGTTACGTCTCGATCGTGCACAAGCTCAAGGGACCCAATCACTGCGTCGTCACCGCCTGCTCTACGGGCGCCAATGCCATCGGAGACGCGTACCACATCGTCAAGCGTGGAGACGCCATCGCGATGCTGGCCGGCGGCAGCGAGGCGCCGATCAACGAGATCGGCCTGGCGGGCTTTTGCGCCGCCCGAGCCATGAGCACACGCAACGACGATCCGGCTCGGGCCTCACGTCCCTTCGACGCGGAGCGGGACGGGTTTGTGATCGCGGAAGGCTCCGCAGTGCTCGTTTTGGAAGACTACGAGTTCGCCCGCTCCCGCGGAGCGCGCATCTACGGTGAGGTCCTGGGCTATGGGCTCAGCGGCGATGCCTTCCACATGACCCAGCCCGATCCCGAAGGCGACGGCGCGTACCGCTCCATGAAGATGGCGCTCCGCAACGCGGGTCTGGCGCCCGAGCAGGTGGACTACATCAACGCCCACGGCACCTCGACCCATTACAACGACAAGCTCGAAACGTTCGCCATCAAGCGGGCTTTCGGTGACCACGCCTACCGCATGGGCATCAGCAGCACCAAGTCCATGATCGGCCACACCTTGGGGGCGGCCGGAGCCGTCGAGGCGGTTGTTTGCCTGCTGGCGATGCGCGATCGGCAAATGCCGCCGACCATCAACTACGAGCATCCCGACCCCGAGTGCGACCTCGACTACGTGCCCAACCAGGCCCGCGCCAAAGACCTGAACGTCACCCTCTCCAACTCGTTCGGCTTCGGCGGCCACAACGTCACCCTGATCTTCGGCAGGGCAGCCGAGTAAAGGCGCGATGGGCGAACAAGAGCTTGATCGACTGATTCAGTCTTTTCTCGATCAGCTTGCCGCCCGCCGCTCACCCCACACCGTTCGCTCGTACGGAACCGATCTCGCGCAGCTCGCCGGGAGCCTGGAGGGCCAATTCGACCTCTCGCCTGCGAAGCTGCGCTCGTACCTGCGCAAGTACGGGGCGTCCCCAGTCACGCGTGCTCGCAAGCTATCCTCGCTCCGCACGTTCGTGAAGTATCTCAAGGCGATCGGCCGCCTCGATCACGATCCGACCGATGTGCTGGAAGCGCCGATTCGCCGTAAACGGCTCCCCAAGGCCCTCAGCCGACAACAGGCGGGGGAGATGTTGGACCAGCTAGACGTCGGCAAGTCCCCAGTCAGGGATCGGGCCCTCCTAGAGCTCATGTATGCGGCGGGCTTGCGGGCGAGCGAGGTCGTGGGCGTTCGGCAACAGGACCTGGATCTCCAGGCGCGATGCGTGACGGTGCACGGCAAGGGCAACAAACAGCGGATCACCCTTTTCGGCAGCACCTGCGCTGCGGCGCTCCGGGATTACCTGCATGGAGAGAGAACTCCGGGCGAGTTCTTGTTCACCAATCGGCAGGGGCGTTCGATCACGACTCGGACGGTGCAGAACATCGTCAAACGCTGGGCTCGGGCCGCGGGGCTGCCACCAAACGTCTCCCCCCACACTCTTCGCCACAGCTTCGCCACCCATCTGCTCGATGGGGGCGCGGATCTAAAGTCGGTCCAGCAGCTTCTGGGGCATGAAAGCCTGGCGACCACCCAGGTTTACACGCACGTGAGCGTGGAGCGGCTTCGGAAGACGATTGAGGAAGCTCATCCAAAGGCTTGATTTGCCCGTAAATCATGTTATCGTATGGGCATGAGTCCCTTGATGAGCCTGATCTTCGTTGCGGCGGCGGGATGCGTGGGCCAGGGCCCAACCAAGTTCCAAGCTCAAGTGGATGGGGGAGGCGGCTTTCGCCTGGGCGACGAAGCCGGCCGCATTGCAACCGTAGGCTTCGCCGTCGCCCTCAAGGGGTGGTCGTTCCACTCCCCCGACGGCGCGGGCAAATCGCCGGTGAAGATCAATACCCCTCAGGGGGAAGTGGACGTGGCTTTCCGGCTCGAACCGAGTGCCAATGGCATCGTCTACGCCATCGAAGCGACTCCGCTGGCGGATCTTGATATCGAGAGCGCCCATATCAGCTTCAAGAGCTCGATCGGCCAGTGGGTCGACGGCGACCACCGCCTCGACTCGACCCGAATCGAGATTCCACCGGTCAGCCGGGGCCTCGATCTGTACAGCGGTCCCGGCCAGACACTCGAGCTCAAGAAGGGAGCGCGCTCCGTGCGCCTCCACGGCACCAGCAGCGTCGGGCAGTTTCGGCTCGAAGACCGGAGACAGTGGGAGCCGGCATTGGAGTTCAGGATAGGGGTGATGCCGGGTGTCTGGAAGAAGGGCGAGACCCGAAGCTATCGGCTCGCAATCGAACTGGGGGGGCCCGTGGTCGTGCGCCCGCTGGAGCCCTACGTCGTTCGCGCCGGCGATGAGTGGGCGCCCCTGCCGGCCCCGCTCGATGTCGAGCCGGGAAGCGCTCTGGATTGGTCGCCAAAGAACGTGCAACCTGCAGGATCGAAGGGATGGCTGAAGGTGGTCGGGGATCGCTTCGAGTTTGAAAGGGAGCGCGGCAAGCGCCAGAAGTTCTACGGCGCGAACCTCTGCTTTTCCGCGACCACCCCCGACAAGCGGACGGCTGAGCAGCTCGCCCGCCGCCTGCGCATGCTCGGCTACAACACCGTTCGGCTCCACCACTACGATTCGGAGCTGACCTTCGGTTGGGACAACAAAGGCCCCGACAGCACCGTGCTGGACCCCGCGGCCCTGGATCGTTTCGACTACCTCTTCGCCAAGCTCAAGGAGAACGGGCTCTACGTCAAGATCGATCTCTTCACCATCCGCCAGGTCAGACCCGGCGAAATCTTGCCGGGCAAGGTCGAGATGGACGAGTACAAGGCGCTCCTCCTGTTTCACCGCCCGTCCCAGGAGAACTGGCTGAAGTTCACCCGCAACCTGCTGACTCACGTCAACCCGTACACCCGGCTGGCTTACAAGGATGATCCGGCATTGGCTTGGATCTGCCCCGTAAACGAGAACAATTTTGGCTCCGCCACCCGCGCGATGGCTCCCCGCACCCGTGCGATGCTGCAGGCCGAGTACGAGAAGTGGGGCGGGAAGGGACAGTGGAGTTACCAGACCGACGAAGGTGCGCGGTTTGGCGGCCACCTGCACGTGCAGTCCTACCGCTGGATGCGACACCGCCTGCGAGAACTTGGAGTCAGGGCCTTGCTGACCGACAACAACGGCTGGCATGACAGCACTTCCCTGCTGAGCAACCGCGCACAGCTCGATTTCGTCGACAACCACTACTACTGGGCTCACCCCGAGTTCCTCGGGCAGAGCTGGGGCCTGCCGAGCCGACACACGAACGACTCCATGATCGCGTCGCTACCCGGTGCACTCGCAAACCTGTCGGCCACCCGCATCTTCGGCAAACCCTTCACCGTGAGCGAGTTGAACAGCTCTGCGCCGAACCAGTTCAGAGCCGAGAGCGGCCTGGTATTTGGCTCACTGGCGGCTCTGCAAGATTGGGACGCGGTCTGGCGCTTCGCTTACGCCCATAGCTCGGAGGCGCTCGAAAAGGAGGTCGGCCTGGACTACTTCAACGTGGCCACGGATCCGGCCAATCTCGCTGCCGAGCGGGCGATGATCGCGCTGTTCCTGCGGGGAGACGCCGCTCCGGCTACTCGGCGCCAGGCGGCTATGCTCAGGCCGGAGCAACTGGGCGCGGCTCCGCATCGGCCGGCCACTCCGGAGGTGTACAGCTTCCAAGTCGGAGTCGCGACGAACGCGGGCACCCCCGGTACCTCAGCCGAGGGGTCCAGCCATGCCAACATCCGGCCCAACGAGGGCGTCATGACCGTCAGGGGCTCCCGCACCGTCGGCTTCGTCGCCCGACCCGGAACCCCTGTGCAGGTCGGCCCGCTCCGCGGTACGGCGCGTGGATATCAGGCAGCGATCTGGATCAGTAGCCTCGACGGCCAGCCGGTCGAACGGAGCCGGCGCATGCTGCTTGCGCATGTTACCGACGTTCAGAACGAGGGCGCCCGATTCCGCACCGCCGATCGCGACGTTATCGAGGCCTGGGGCGGGCCCAAGAAGATGGTGCGGCGAGGCTCCGCAGACTTGATCTTCGATTTGGAGGGCGCTTCCGCATACCGCGTGCATCGTCTGGACATGGCCGGCCGACGGCTGGGGATCGTACCGGTCAAGGCATTGGCCCGAAGCTTGCAATTCACCGTTAGCACGGATGATCCGAGAGGAGCGACCCTGTTTTACGAAATCGTAAGACAATGACGAAACGCTTGCCTCCATTCGGAGTCATTCATAATGCAAGTTGGACTTCATCATGAAGCTTTGGTCGAAAGTCGCGATACCGGTTGCCTTGGCGATTTCGGCGTGCCTCGCATGGGCCGCCGATCCCGGCAACGAGGCGCACCTGCCTTCGCAGGCCGCGGCCGACGTGCTGCGCGATTTCGCCGCTGCGGATGCCGCTTTTCTGGCAGCGGGATTGGTGAAGGAAAACTACCAGACCGATAACCTCGCCTCGCTCATCCAATACCCGTCCGACGAGGTGGTGGTGGTGTCGCTAAAGGGCAAGGAGATTCGCCAGGCGATCGAGCGCTCGCTCTCGCTCTACCCGCAGTCGAATTCGAGCTTCCTCCAGCTCTCGGGCGTCGAGGTCGTGTTCTCCAAGAGCGGCGCCGCCAGCCAGCGCATCGTGTCGATCTCGATCGGCGGGATGAGGCTGGACGAGGCCCGCAGCTACGATGTAGCCATGCCGGCTTTGCTCGGTCGGGGTGGCTTGGGATACTTCAAGATATGGGACAAGACCAGGATTACCAAGACCTTCCCGAGCACCATCGAGGAGGTTCTCAAGGGCAAGCGATACGTCGAAACCTCGCCGCGCTGGTCTGCGCAGTAGTCCTCTTAGGCTGTATGGCAGGCGCAGCGTCCGGTGGCTCGGATTGGGCTGGCGCCGAGAGCGCGGTCCAGGGCCAGTCTTCTCGCCCCACGGCTCATACCGTCCTACGCTTCGACAAGGCCAAAGCCTGGCAGCACCTGCTCGACCAGGTGGCCTTCGGCCCCCGCTACCCAGGCTCCGAGGGCCACAAGAAAACTCGGGACTGGCTGGTCGAGCAGATGAAGCTGCATACGGAGAATGTTCGGCTTCAGGAGTTCTCGCACACCTGGTCCAGGGGCGGCAAGAAGCTCACCATGTGGAACGTGATCGGGGAGCAGAACTGGAAGGAAGCCACCACCAGGGTGCTCTTGCTTGCGCATTGGGACACCCGTCCGTCCGCCGAGCACGACCCGAACCCCGCGAATCGCGACAAGCCCATACTCGGCGCCAACGACGGCGCAAGTGGAGTGGCCGTGCTGCTCGAGCTCATGCGGGTCACGAAAGACCGCCTTCCCAAGGACGTCGGCGTCATGTACCTCATGACCGACGGAGAGGATCTCGGCCCCTCGCTCGACGAGATGTTTCTGGGCGCGCGCCACTTCGCCAAGAACCTGCCCATGCCGCGCCCGGACTACGGCATCCTGCTGGACATGATCGGCGACAAGGACCTGAGCGTGCCGATGGAGATGAACAGTCTCCAGTACGCCGAGAAGCTGGTGCGGGAGTTCTACCGGCATGCCGCTTCGATCGGTCTTGGCAAAACCTTTCCCGCCACCTACGGGCCCTGGATCGAAGACGACCACATCCCTCTCAATCAGGTCGGCCTGCCCACGATGGATCTGATCGATTTCACGTACGAACCTTGGCACACGGTTGCGGACACTCCCGACAAGTGCTCGGCCGAATCGTTGGAAAAGGTGGGCTTCGCCCTCGAAAGCTGGCTGATGAAGCGGCCGGCATTTCGGATGAAGTAGTCCAGACCGCACCCTGCTCCGTCTCTTAAGCGTGGAAGAAAGCGGCGCCCATACCCGAGGCTCCAAGCTGGGGATCTTCTTCCTCGTCCTGATCGTCTTGACCGCCTTGCGCCTGCTGCTTGGCCTGGTAGCAGTGCCGACGACCCTAGTCGTTCCCCTCGGAGTCGTAGTGACGGCTGTGTTCGTCGCGGCCCCGATCCTCGCCCTCTTCCACGCTGCGGCGCACCGCTGGACCCCGGGGCTGGCGGTGGCATTCATTTTAGGTGGAGCGATTGTTCACGCAGGCGGGTGGCTCTTCCTCACCAAGGAGGCGCAGTCGCTGCTCCAGCAGATGACCATCGCCGTTCCGCCCCTGCTGTTGGCCGGCGTCGCCGCCTTGATCCAGATAGGTCTCGTGTGCTGGTGCGTCGGGCTCGGCGCGCTGCTCGTCACGCTGATTCGCGACAAGAACATCATCATCCCGGTCGCCGTGTTCGTGGCCGCCTTCGACATCTTCCTGGTGCTGACCCCCGTTGGGCCGACTCAGGCGATCATGCAGGCGCGGCCGGAGGTGTTCCAGGCAGTCGCCTATCAGGTCCCCAGCGTGCAGACGGCGGTCACCGGCGAGCCGGTAGCCCCCTTTGCGTTCATCGGACCGGCGGACTTCCTGTTCTGCGCGATGTTCTTCGTGCTGCTGTTCAAGTTCGGGATGCGAACCCGTCAGACTTTGATCGCTCTGATCCCGACCTTGATCGTCTATCTGGGGCTGGCGTACTTCATGCCCCTACCGGCGCTCGTTCCGATCGGGATCGTGGTGCTCGCGATCAACCTCCCGGAGTTCAAGCTCACCCGGGACGAGTGGCTGGCGACGGGGGTGGTCGCGTTGATCGGAGTGGGGCTCATCCTGTGGGGCATGACGCGAGAACGCCCTTCGCCGAAAGCACCGCCCGCTGCACCTTCGACATCGGCTCCCTCCCAAGATGGCGCAGAATCGGAAGGCTCGCCTCGGCCAGCCGCTCCAGGTTCACCTCCGTAGGCATTCCGCTGCGCTCCAGGAAGTACACGAGGTCCTCGGTCGCCAGATTGCCGCCGGCCCCCGGCGCGTAGGGACAGCCTCCTAACCCTCCCGCACTTGAATCAAAGGTGTGGATGCCGTCTTCCAGGGCGGCGGCCACGTTCGCGATCGCGGTGCCGCGGGTGTCGTGGAAGTGGTACGCCAAGGCGGCCTTGGGGACGGATCCTGCCAGGGCGCCCGTTAGTGCACGCACTTCGGCGGGAACCCCTACGCCGATGGTGTCGCCCAGGCTGATCTGATCTACGCCGAGCGCCCACAGCCGCTCGCAAACCGCGACCACCTGACTCGGCGCGACCCGGCCGCTATAGGGGCACTCGAACGCGGTGCTGACGTAAGCGCGCACCCATCCGCGCGCCTGCGTCGATCGGAATCGCTCGATGACCTCCGCGAACCGCCTGAGCGACTCCTCGACGCTCATGTTGATGTTTCGCTGGGTGAACTCGTCGCTGGCGGCGGTGAAGACGGCGACGCGCTCCACCCCGAGCGACAGGGCTGATTCGAGTCCTCGCATGTTCGGCACCAGGGCCGAAAAGCTGCCGGCAGGAAGTTGGGGCCACAGCTCGGACGCGTCTGCCAGTTGGGGAACCCACTTGGGCGATACGAAGCTGGTAGCTTCGATTTCCTCGAGACCGGCATCCTGAAGCGCCCGGATGAACGAAAGCTTGAGCTCCGTCGGGA
Source organism: Fimbriimonadaceae bacterium (assembly GCA_035540435.1). Classification (GTDB taxonomy): domain Bacteria; phylum Armatimonadota; class Fimbriimonadia; order Fimbriimonadales; family Fimbriimonadaceae; genus DATLGQ01. The sequence continues at coordinate 10,951 of DATLGQ010000386.1, read as the reverse complement.
TCGTGGACGACTCGTTCTGAAGGCCGTCCCGCGGTCCGACTTCGACGATGCGTACGGGCTGGCCGCTCACGCGGCTCAGTTTACAGCTTCCACGGTGAGTGCCCCGCTCACGTAGTTGTCATCGCAGTTCAGGCCGCCGAAGGCCAAGGTGAAGCCGGACTCCACCGGGATGATGGTGTGGAAGGCCTGCGTTCCGGCTGCGATCCGAGACCAAATCCGCTCCAAATCCATCTTCATGAACTCGAGGCTGCGCTTGCCGGTATTGACTTTGCCCTTCATCTCGATCAGGCTTTTGAGGCCGCCTCCGGCGTTGAAGTGGGTCAACCTGAAGTAGACCAGCTCGTTCAGCTCGTTGCGCCAGTCCGCCTCCCACCCGCATCGTTGGGTGCTGCCAACGGGCTGGAACGCGCGAATCCAGGAGGCCCGTAGCTTATCGAATTCGGTCTCGCTAAGTTTCTTGCTCACGCCCTTCATCCCGGGTGATTGATGCCAGCAGCGCGCCCTCGGCCACTTGCTCGCCTTTCTTGCACGACATTTGCGTCACAGTCCCATCAAATGGCGCCAGGAAAGCCTGCTGAGTCTTCATAGCCTCCAGTATCACCAGCTTGTCACCCTTGCCGACGCGGTCTCCTTCGGCCGCAAGTACTTCGACCACTTGTCCCGGCATCGGAGCCCGCAGATCGCCTGAAGAAGATGATCCTGCTGCGCTTCCTGCGCGTGAGGCCATCCTCTCTACTGTGTATTGGCATCCTTTGAACGAAATGTGAACTTTATCAGCCTCTTTGACAGCGATTGCCGTAAAAGTACCTGCGGGACTGCGAACTGCGAGCCTGTCCGGAAGTTTCGTCACCGTGACTTCCGAACTCTGGTCGGGGAGCTCGATCTCGATGCCATTGACGAGGCGCTTCATCTGCCGACCATCTTAGCCGAACCGCAGCGGCGTAAAGGCGAGGGCGTACGTAACCTCGTCGATATAGCTGAAGTGCATCGCAGGCTCGGGCCACTCGCGCGCGATCGATGCGCCATGGCTGGCCCAGCAAAAGCCCGAAAAGCCCCCGAAGGAGGGGACGAGGGCCTGGTAGCTTCCGACGACGGGGAAAGCCTGGGCGAAGAGGCTACGCACGGTTTCGAGAGAGTAGGGGCAGAACACGAGGTTGTCGGCTTGCGTGACCAGGATGCCGTGCGGCGAAAGGAGCCGCGCGCAGTCGCGATAGAACTCCACGGTGAAGAGCTGCTCGCTGAGGGACCCGTCCTCCTCCTCGTACACGTCCGTAGAGTCGGCAACGATGAGGTCGTAGGGCGGCATGTCCTGCTTCACGAATGGGAACGCGTCACCCACATGGACGTGCACCCGCGAATCGTCGAAAGCGCCGTCGCTCAGTTTGGGCATGTGCTCACGGCAGAGCCGAATGACCTCCTCGTCGATCTCCACGAGGTCTATGTGCTCCATCGAGCGATGACGGCACAGCTCCCGCAGAACCCCTCCGTCCCCCCCTCCGATGACCAACGCGCGCCTTGGGTTGGGGAGCGAGAGCATCGGCACCTGAACGAGCGCCTCGTGATAGGCGCGCTCGTCAAAGCTGGTGAGCTGGATATGTCCGTCGAGCGTCAGGACCCGGCCGAACACCTCCGTGTCGTAGAAGTCGATCTGCTGGAACGGACTCTGCAACGAAGCCACGTGCCGCGAGACTTTGGCGCTCATGCGGAGCTTGTCGCTTCGAATGGGGAATTCTAGGTGCACTTCCCATTCTAGGCCGCTTCAACGAAATCGGACCTCGCACAGAATCACCGACTAGGGGTCAAATAGGCAGATGGACACCCGCCTTCGCATCCTCGCCGACTACGCCTGCCATACCGGCGAGGGCCCGCTGTGGCATCCGGAGGAGAACGCCCTCTTCTGGACCGACATCCCGAACGGACGCCTGTACCGCTTCGATTGGAGCACCGGCGAGCCTCGCACCATCTACGAGGGCCGGCCGGTGGGAGGAATGACTCTGGAGGAGGATGGCAGCTTGCTGCTGTTCCGAGACGGAGGCAACGTGGTGCGATGGTGGAACGGATTGGAGAGGGTGGTGATCGAGGAGGTCCCCGACGATAGCCAGACCCGCTTCAACGACGTCATCGCCGACCCCGAGGGGCGCGTCTTCTGCGGCACGATGTCTTCGCAGGATCGGCCTGGCCGACTCTTTCGGCTGGACCCCGATCGGACGCTGCACCTCGTCCTGGAGGGCCTCGGCACCCCGAACGGGATGGGCTTCAGCCCTGACCTGAGCCAGATGTTTTTCACCGACTCCGGCGCCCGGACAATCTATCGGTTCGACTACCACCGCCCAAGCGGCCGGCTGAGCCACCAGATCCCCTTCCTCCAGGTCGAGCCAGGCGTGGGTTCCCCGGACGGGATGACGGTGGACGCCGAAGGCTGCGTCTGGTCCGCGTTCTGGGACGGCTCGCGCGTCGCTCGCTACTCTGGCGAAGGCCAAGAGGTCGAGCGCGTCACCCTACCGGTGAAGAAGGTTTCCTGCCCCATCTTCGGCGGCCCCGGCTACGCGACCCTCTTCCTCACCACCGCAGGCGGACACCAGAAGGAACTCGACGGAGAACATGCGGGCGCCCTCTTCGCGTTCGAACCCGGCGTCGTGGGCCGGCCCGAGTTCCGCTCGCGGATCGAGTAGCGCTTCGGCAGCCCTAGAACCACGGCCCTTTTGGGGTCGTGGGACGCTCGCGCGCCAGACCAGGGATCCGTCGAACCGGGCAATCTAGAATGCCGCGTCGTGATCGCCGAAGCGCAGGCCGGCGCTGCGGCGGAGCATGTCGAGCGCTCGCATGTTGCTCAGCGTGTCCTGCCAGCTCATCTCGGGCGCCTGGCGCTCGCTCAGATGCCTCGCGACCGTATCCGCCTCATGGCCGTAGAGATCCAAGCCCTCTCCCACCCGAACTCGCTCTTCGTTGCCGCCGCGGACGAGCGTCATCGGCTCCCCGCAAAACCACGGCGAGGGCACGTGGATGCTCCCCTCCGAGCCGTAGATCCGCACGTCGTTCCGAAGCTGCGCATGGATCCCGGTGCCGAACATGGCGGTCATGCCGCCGGGAAAGATGAGGGTGCCGGTTCCCCACTCGTCGTAGCCCTTGTCCCCGATCATCGCGGTGTACTCGCCGCGGCTGGGCTCCTCGCCGGCGAGCAGTCGGCTCATCGAGACGCAGTAGGTGCCGACGTCCATCAAGCCCCCGCCGCCAAGCTCGCCCACCGTGCGGAAGTTGTCCCACTCCTTGCCGGCCGCAAAGCCGAACTCGGCGTTCACGACCAGTGGCCGGCCGATCGCGCCCTCCCGCACCAGCCGCGCCAGTTCCTGCGTCTGCGGGTGGCAGCGGTACATGAACGCCTCCATGAAGAACACATTGGCCTTGGCGACCGCGTCCAAGGCTCGCTCGGCGCTCGGCGCATCCAGCGTGAAAGGCTTCTCGCAGAGGATGTGCTTTCCGGCCGCGGCGCACTTGACCGTCCACTCCGCGTGCAGATGGTGGGGGAGCGAAATGTAGACGGCGTCGACCTGATCGTAACTGAGAAGCTCCTCGTAGCTGCCGAACGGGGTGCTCCGGTAGGTTTCGCTGAACAGCCTCGCGGTCTCGATCGAGCGACTGCCGACCGCTACGAGGACTCCGGTTTGGGAGCGCTCGAGGCCCTGGGCGAACTTCTTCGCGATCGCCCCGGTGCCCAAGATGCCCCACTTCAGCTTGTCCATTGCCTCTCCATCCTTCACTGCCGGCGTGGCCGGGATGCTGGTTTACCCGGTGCGCGTGGTCCGTCGCGGCAACGTTCCTTCAGGAAGGACGCCTACTTGCGCACAACTCCCCGGCCATAGCAGCGCGTGCACTTCACCCAGCCGATTCCGTTGCAGTTGTAGCAGGACTTGGAGATAAAGCCGGTCCGTCCACGGTCGTAGCTCGTATCCGACACGGGATTGCCCGTCCAGTCCTTCAGATAGCCGGCTGCCCCTCCGCCGAGGCAGTTGCGGCAACGCCATTGTTTGGCCCCCGCACATGTGGGACAGACGACCTCATCTGCGCTTGGCGTTGCGGGAGCTTGCCAGCCCGTGCCCTTCATCATCGCCAGAAATTGGATGATCTCGAAAGATCGTGGGTCCCAGGGGGTTCCGGGCGCCCCAGCTACCGGCACCAGCATTTCCTTTGGAAACCGAGCCGTGATGATCGGCGATTTGGCGAGCTGATCCCAAAGGTCTCGGTAGAAGTTGTTCATCGCTCGGTAGAGCCTGGCATGGGTGGGTTGCCGCTGCTGGGTGTACAAGGATTCGAGCTGGGCGCAAAAGTTGATGCTTGCCTGGAGCGCATCAGCCCATGTAGCGGTGGCCGGCATCTGGTAGGCGCCGTACTCAAACAAGCCCGACCAGAAGTGCCACACCAGCGCATCCTGTGACTTTCCTCTCTTCACGGCCAGTTCCGCCTCTCTTCCAGCGAAGATAGCGACGGCCATCATCACCTGGTAGGCAGAGCCGGGCTTGGGTACATGCTGGGCGGTGGACGACGATCCGACTCCAGCAAGCATCAGCAGCGCGATCATCGATAGCTTTATGAAGTTCATCGTTCCTTCTCCATGTAGGCGCGTGCGCGTGAGTAGATGCGTTCCCGCACCTCCGGCTTCTCCGATGCGAGAGCCTGCAGGAGCGCGATCTCGAAGTCCGTCGGCACCCTACCGCCGGTAGCGCGGGGCCTATTGTTCGAGGCAGCGGCAGCACCTACCGCAGCGACTCCTGCCTGGGCTGGCCCCGCGCCAGAAGCTGCCGCCGCGCCCGCCGTGAGCAGCGGCTTGGTCAGCGGCCGAAGTGTCCGACCTAAACGGTTGATCGCTCCGCCAATGGTTCCAGTAAAGGTTTTGCGCCCCCGCCGTGGCACCTCGATGGCGTCTCCCGGCAGTAATGCGATATCGGGAGCTTTGGCGGTCACGACCTTCTCGAAGTCATACGTGATGGTCCTGGACGAGCTCGGGTCGATGAGGTACCCCCGCCGCACGAGGATGCGCTTCGGCTCGGCATCTTGATTGAGACCGCCGGCGGCTTCCAGAGCATCTCGCACCATCACCGGCTCGTAGATGTAGGTGCCGGGACGCACCACTTCGCCAACGAGCGCAACCTTCGCGGACGGATCCTCCTCGTCAACGCGGGCAGGATCAAAGCGATCCAAAGCTCCGCTCGCGTGCAGTGAAGTCTCCCTGACCAGGAGAGTGTCGCCCGCTCTTAGGACCAGATTGTGGCGATCGTCCTTCTTGAGCGCCAAAGCCCCGTTGATCGTCCTCAAGGGCGCCTGGAGCCGGCGCAGCAACACTTTCTCACGGTTTGCCGAAGCTGCAAAGCCTCCCGCCGCCTGCAAGGCTTGATGAACTCGCATTCCCGGCTTCAACGCATAGAGGCCCTCCTTCTTTACCAACCCGAGCACAGCGACCGGCTCAGGTTCTAGCAAGGGCGCGGTTCGGCCGGTCGCGCCAGCAATGAAGAGGGCCACCAAGAGGGGCCGGATGCCCGCTTGGAAAATGCGGACTGGTTCCATGCATCAACTATAACGCAAGTCTATTGGAGTATGCCCCTCGCGGTGCGCCGTACAATGGGCCGGACATGACGGCGCTGCAGAAGGAAGGCTGGTTGGAGTTCTGGCGGGGGCTTGCGATCTCCATTGCCTTTTCCACCCCGTTCAGCTTTCTTATGCCGGAGCGCAATCTGCCGATCGTCTTGGTCATCCTGATTTACGCGCTCCCATTCGCCACCGGCTTCCGGCTCTTCTCCGTTTATGTCGAGCCGCGTCTGAAGCGACGCTCGTTCCTTCTCACGGCGCTCCTGCAGTTGATTGGAACGGCGCTGGTGCTCGGCATTTCGTTTCTGATCGCGTTCGTGACCTTCCTCTGCCTCAACTACCGAGCTGCTCCATGGGACCAATCGGTGCTGCAAATCCTCGGGGTGATTGCGCGTTCGCCGGTGATGCACGTCTCGTTCCTCATCTCGATGCTGTTGGTGTTCATCGTGGCTTCCGTCATGGCCATCTCGAAGAAGCTCGGGCCGGGCGTGTTGCGCGCCTGGATGCTCGGCTACTACCACCAACCGAGGCAGGAACGAAGGATCTTCATGTTCCTCGACCTGCGAGACTCCACCACCCATGCGGAAGCACTGGGCGACCTGCAGTTTAGCGCGCTCATTCGCGACTTCTTCGACGATCTGACCGAGCCGGTGTTGGAAACGAAAGCCGAAGTGTCGCACTACATAGGCGATGAGGCGGTCCTGACCTGGAAGCCCGAGCTCGGCCTGAACCAGGCGAACTGCCTGCGGCTGTTCTTTCTCTTTCAAGAGTCGCTGCAGAAACGGGCATCGATCTACCTCGAGCGGTACGGTTTCGTCCCGGGGTTCAAGGCGGGTGCCCACGTGGGGTCGGTGGTGACGACGGAGGTGGGTCGAATCAAGAGTGAGATCGTCTATCACGGCGATACCCTCAACACGGCCGCCCGGATCCAATCGCTCTGCAATGGTCTAGGCTGCGACTTCCTCGTCTCCGGCTCGCTCCTGGAGCAGCTCCGTCTGCCGCCTGGACTCGAGGCCGAGGCTATGGGCTCGCACCACCTCAAGGGCAAGCTAGAGCCGGTCGAACTCTGGGCGGTGCATGCAGTCGGATCGACCTTGCCGGCCGTAGCCTTGCGCTAAGCAGAGCCCTCAGCAGCGCATCCTCACTCCGCGTCTTCCCGCGGCACGTACTCGAATCTCGAAAACCACATCAACGCCAACACCACCGCCGCTATGGAGAACAGCACCAGAACCGTCACGCCCGTGCCTGGCGAAGTGGTGTTCAGTCCCATGGAACGGGTCAGGAAGCCTAACGGATTGGAGGTGTCCATGGGCGTCTGGTGCTGCGCGATCGCTTCCACATAGGTGGCGATTGCCAGGAAACCCGACTCACCAGGCATGTTCGGGGTGATCGTCTCGATGCCGAATGCGTACAGCAGACACACGATCATCGCCCGGTTCAGGATCAGGCTCAGGAACAGAAAGAGCCCGCCGTAGGCCCATGCGCCAAAGAACATCGCCTTCAGGTCGTTCCAGAACGGCGTATATCGAAAGCCGTCCGCGCCATAGACGCCGAGGCTCAAAGCCGCCGCCAACACCGCCCCCACGAGAAAACTCGCCAGTACCGACGCCACAAAGCGCGCAAAGAGGAATCGCCACCGCTCGACCGGCCGGGTCAACACATACGCGATCGTCTTCTGCTCCACCTCCTGGCTGATGATCGCGGTCGTGAAGAGCGCCGAAGCCAGCGCCAGCAGCCGGAACACCAGCATGGACGACACCTGGCCGTACACGACCTCCCGGCTCTCCATGGCGCCGGAGCCCACCCACGCCCGCGCCATCGCCGCCACCGCGATTCCCAGCACCACCCAGATCCAGAAGCGGCGCGGGCTGAGATAGTCCTTCAGGGCGGTCTGAAAGATAAAGACGTCCGTCATCCGCGCCCCACCAGGTATCCGAAGACCGATTCCAGGTTATTGTCCGGGCTGCTGAAGCCGCTGAGCTTGAGCGAGCGCTCCAACACCAGCTTGGGAAGAGCGTCGTAGAAAGAGTCCGGCTCTCGCACCTCCATCTCCAACGCTTCGCCGCCCGGGGTGAACCGAAGGCTGACGACGTTGGGCAGAGCGGCCAGCATCTCGGCCGCCCTTCGGGGCTCGGGCGTCTCGATCCGTACCTGGTGCGGGTGCTTGTCGATGAGCGATCGGATTACCCGCAGGTCGCCGGTCGCCAATAGACGCCCCCGGTGGAGCAGGAGGATGTTTCGCGTCATCTGCTCGACCTCGTACAGGATGTGGCTCGACACCAGCACCGCCTTCCCCTCGTCCGCGAGCGAGGCCAAGAGGTCGATGATCTCGCGGCGGCCCAGAGGATCGAGTCCATTGAGAGGTTCGTCCAGCAAAATGATCTTCGGATCGTGGAGCATCGCCTGCGCCAGCTTGATCCGCTGCCGCATGCCCTTGCTGTAGCCGGCGATCTTGCGATCGGCGCGGTCCGACATTCCGACTCGATCGATCATCCGGTCGGTCCTGTCGCGAGCCTCCTGATCGTCGAAGCCCGCCAAGCGTGCGAGGTAGTACACGAACCGCCGTCCGCTCATGTGCTCATAGAAGTTGTCGATCTCCGGGCAATAGCCCAGGATCCGGTAGACCTCCGGATTGGCGAACGGCTCGTGGCCTTGCACCAGGAGCCGGCCCGTCGTGGGCCGGATCTGGCCCGTGATCAGGCGCATCATCGTGGACTTGCCGGCTCCGTTCACGCCCAGGAGTGCCGTCAGCCCCGGTTCGATCGCGCAGGTGACGTCGTTGAGGCCGATCACCTGCCCGTACCAGCGCGACACCGATTCGAGCTGGATCAAGAACCTACCACCTCGACTGCTCGCACTCGACGCCAAGCCAGCCAGATGAACCCTGCGCAAATGAGCACGTAGAGGGTGATGAAGAGCGCCGGGTTGGGGGGCGGCGGAAACTCGAAGCCGCGCGTGCGCATGCCGAACGGCCGGCTGCCGCTAGTGCCCAGGATGATCTTGAACAGCCCCTGCAGGATCCCGTCCAGCGAAAGGTAGAACGCGTTGTCCAGCAATGGGCTTTGAGTCGGCCTCGCCTCGAAACGGATGATCGAGACGATGATCGTCATGAAGTAGCTGATGAAGAACAAGCCGGAAAACACCGCGCCCGCAATCCGGCCTTGATCGAACAGCGAGCTGATGCCCAGGATGATGCTTGCGTAGAGCGCGGCCGGCAGCGGGATCATGGCCAGAAGCTTGAGGATCAGCCACGGGTCCTGACTGAGGAACCCGTACGAGCGATAGCTGAGAAGGCAGTAGGCATAGAACAGCAGCGTCGGCACGCCCATCACCGCCGTCATCATCAGGAACATGCCCACCCACTTGCCGGCGATGTAATCCAGCTTCGTGCAGGGCTTGCTCAGATAGACCAGCAACGCGTTCGCCCGGTTGTCGGCCGCAATGATGCCCGCGCCGATCGTAACCGTGATCAGGAACAGCCAGATCTGCGCCCGGTTGAACGCGTCGAGGAACTGGTCCTTCCAGACGATCTGGGTGAGAAAGGTTTGAACCGCCCGGTCAGCCCCGGTGCCCATGGTGCGAGCGTTCTCCGCCATCAGGTCAGCGAAATAGAAAACGGAGCCGAGAACGTAGTACCACGCGGGTGTGAGGAGCGCCCACCACCAGAAGAGCTTCTTCTTGATGTTGAGCCGCATGGTCATCTTCGCGATCGACCACCAGCGGAAGGTAGGCGGCGCCAACGGCCCGTCGTAGGTTCGATAGGAGAGGTCCGCAATCGGGGCCGCAGGATTAGCCATGGATCGCCTCCAGGAAAGCATCTTCCAGCGAGCGCTCCGCCACCCGGAATCCGCGCACCTGAGCCTTGGTTTCCAGGGCCGTCCACAGCACGAGCTTGCACACCTCCTCGGGCGTTCCCCGCACCTGGACCCGATAGGCGTGCTGCTTGGCCTCCAAGAGCTCGGCGCCATGAGCCACCAGCGCGGCCAAAAACTCCTCGTTCGCCTCCCTCAGCTCCACGTCGACCGGCTGCCCCTCGATCTTCTTGAGGTCCCGAATCTGGCCCTCCGCCTGCAACCGCCCACGCATGACCACAACCACGTGATCGCACACGCGCTCGATGTCCGGCAGAAGATGACTCGAAACGATCACATTCACGCCTTTCCCATGCGAGAGAGAACGGATCAGGTTCAGCATCTCCTCCCTTCCAGCCGGGTCGAGTCCGTTGGTCGGTTCATCCAGAAGCAGAAGCTTCGGGCCGTGAACCAGCGCTTGTGCGAGCTTGATCCGCTGGCGCATACCGGTCGAGTAGGTTTCGACGTTGCGGTAGCGGGCCTCCCCTAGACCGCAATACTCGAGCACTTCGTGCGCTCGCCTAAGCGCCTGTTCCTTCGGCATCCCCGCCAATTCCCCGGCATAAGCGGCGAACATCACCGCGCTCATGCCCGGGATATGGCAATCCTGCTCGGGCATCAGCCCCACCGCCTGCCTGATCTTGCGGCCGTCGCGCTGGATATCGCAGCCCAGGACGGTGCCCGTGCCCCCTGCCGGCTCCACGAACCCCAGAATCGTCTTGATGAGCGTGGTCTTGCCGGCGCCGTTCGGGCCCAGGAGCCCGACACACCCCTCGGGGATTTCGACGGAGAGGGAATCGAGCGCCGTGAAGTCGCCGTACTTGACGGTCAGGTTTTGGATCGAGGCGACGCTCACCTTGCTTACTTTACTCGTTGGCGTGGCTTCGGCAGACAGGCTGGGCCTATAGCGCCATCGGCGCCTTGGTGTGAGAGTTATCGGGTTTGGAGTTTGAAATCCAAACCCCGAATCCCAACTCCAAACTTCAAACTCCCACTATCCGCCAAAGGCCCGGATCAGCGCCTCGGCGGCAGCCGCATAGAGATCGTCCTGCACCGGTGAAGAGCCGGCCACGGCCCGCTCTTCACCATCCCAGCGCAGATGACCCGTCACCGTCACCATCTTCTCGCCCGTACCGTTGCCGGAGAGCAGCACCTCGTCCAACTCGAACGTGCGGCTCGGATCCACCCTCTCCAAAGCCTTCGCGGCCGCGTGCGCGACCGACTCCAGAACCGACTTGCCCTGCCGCTGGTGCACTCCGCTCACGACTGTTGCGCCCGTGCTCAGCACGACCGTCGTAAGAGAAGCCGCCGAGTGCTCGTCCGCATACACCCCCACCACGCGTGCCATCGGTGGGCTATCTGGCACGGCCGCCTCTCGAGGGGTGCCAGTTTTCGAACCCTCGGGCGGAACTCCCACGACCGCAACCGCTGCCTGCGCCTGAGTCTTCTCGCGCTTTTTGGCCATGCAATCCCGGCTTGCCATGTTGATCAGATTGTCGAGAGTCGAGGCGTAGTGGGTG
>DATLGQ010000385.1:0-2699 GCA_035540435.1 Fimbriimonadaceae bacterium | reverse complement strand
CTCCCCTTCGTCCTGAAGCTCGCGGAGGGAGCGGTTCATCTTCCCCTCCCCATCGTTGAACACTCGGAGACCATACACGCGATCAGCCATCGTCACCGCGTTGCCGTGAGCATCGTCGCGATGCGCCCCAACCAGAACCAGGAGCCCTTTGCCACAGCGCCCGACCACTCGTCCATCCACGAGGACCTCCGCTCTCGACACCCGCTGAACCACCGCACGCATCCGTGGATGCTACCGGGGCTCGCCGAAAGAGATGGCCGGCGGCGAATCGGCGGAAGAGCGACATCCGGCTGTGGTAACTTGCCGATGACTTGCCGAATCTGAGGATGTTGGTTCCGCTCCACCAATATCTACTTTAAAGTAGATATAATCCTGGATGTGGCTGAGCTGTCGGCTGTCATGAACTTCAATCAGGTCCGCAAGGGAATGCGTGCCCGGGTCAAAAGCGTCACGGCGACCCACGACGATGCGCGTCGCCTGCAAGAGATGGGTCTCACGGAGGGCACCGAATTCACGGTCGTGAAGGTCGCCCCGTTTGGAGATCCGGTCGAGATTCGGCTGCGCGGTTACCGGCTCTGCCTCCGCAAGCGCGAGAGCACCCACATCGACATCGAAGTCGTGGAGTAAGAGCCGCTGTGTCGACAAGCGCTCCAACTTTCAAAGCCGGCAGCGGGAGCCGACATCCCGTTATCGCCGTCGTCGGCAACCCCAATGCTGGGAAGACCACCCTGTTCAACAGCCTCACCGGGGCCTTCCAGAAGGTGGGTAACTATCCGGGGGTGACGGTGGAGAGGGTCTCTGCGAGACTCCGTATCGGTGGTGTGGAGGCGGAGTGCATCGACGTCCCCGGGCTCTATTCCCTTCTTCCGGTGTCTCAGGATGAAGAGGTGGCGGTCGGCGCGATCAAGGGGGAGCACGGTTCGCAGCCAGATCTGCTGGTATGCGTGGTCGACGCCGGCAATCTGGAGCGCAACCTTTTCTTCTTCAGCCAGATTGCGGACCTAGGCCTCCCCACCGTGGTCGCGCTCACGATGGTCGACCTGGTCGAGCGCGAAGGCTCGAAGGTGGACGTCTCGAAGCTACAGGAGTTGCTCGGCGTGGACGTCGTACCCGTGGTCGGGCACAAGAAACGCGGCATCGCCCAGCTCCGAGAAGCCATCGAGCGGAACCTCACCGAGCCGCAGATTCCTCGTCCGCACATGGCGCTCAATTGGCTGCTCGACAAGCGCGTCGAAGAAATTCGTAACGGACTGGCGCGCAGCGGCTTTGATTCGAATCGAACCGACATCCGCCAGGCACTGCTCGAAGGAAACGAGGAGTTCGAGTCGGGCCTGAGCCAGGTGCAAGGCCTGGAGGACGTCTACCTCGCGGCGCGGAGGGAACTGGAGCCCAAGGGCGAGACGGCTCTGCGCTACGCCTGGGCTTCGATGGTGCAGAAGGCCACTGTCAAGGAGCCCGCCGCTCGACGCCGATCGACCACCGACAGGATCGATTATGTGCTGACGCATCGGGTCTTCGGATTCGGCATCTTCGTGCTGGTCATGTACATGGTTTTCCAGTCCATCTACACGGCCGCGATCCCGCTGATGGACGGGATCGAGTGGTGCTTTGGCTGGCTCCAGGGCCGGATCGAGCCGCTGCTGGAAGGGACGCCGGTGCTGCAGTCGCTGGTGGTCGATGGGCTCATCGGAGGCGTCGGGAACATGCTGGTGTTCCTGCCTCAAATCTTGATCCTCTTCTTCTTCATCGCGATGCTCGAGGGGACCGGATACCTGGCTCGCGCGGCATTTCTGATGGATCGGCTGCTGGGCTGGTGTGGCCTCAACGGGCGGGCGTTCATCCCGCTGCTCTCGAGCTTTGCCTGCGCAATTCCCGGCATCATGGCTGCCCGGGTGATGCCGGACCCGCGCTCTCGTCTGGCGACCATCTTGGTGGCCCCGCTCATGTCGTGCAGCGCGCGTCTGCCGGTGTACCTTCTGCTCATTGGGGCGTTCATCGAGCCGAGATATGGGGCGCTCTGGGCCGGGGTGGCCCTCTTCGCGATGCACTTACTGGGGCTCTTTGTGGCGGTACCGATCGCCTGGTTCCTGAACCGGCGCGTCTTTCGCGGGAAGCGTCTGCCGTTCGTGCTGGAGCTCCCGCCCTACCAGTGGCCCAAGTGGCGAGACGTTCTGCTCTCCATGTACTTCCGGGGCAAGGCGTTCGTACAAACCGCCGGGACGATCATCGTTGCTCTCTCAATCGTCATCTGGGCGCTTTCGTACTTCCCGCGATCCGATGCGGCAGCGGCCGCTTATGCGCAGCAATACTCCGCCCAGCATCCCGGGGCCGAGAGCGAGAAGGTCCAGACCTACGTACAGGAGAAGCAACTCGAGAACTCGTTCCTAGGCCGGTTTGGCAAGACCATCGAGCCGGTGTTTGCGCCGGCGGGATTCGATTGGCGCCTCTCGACCGCGATTCTTGCGGCTTTCCCGGCGCGCGAAGTCGTGGTTTCGTCTTTGGGAATCCTGTTTTCACTGGGCGAAGAGGTCGATGAGGGTTCGACCGACCTACGGGCCGCGCTTCAGAGGGCCACTTGGCCGGACGGGCGTCCTCTGGTCACCCCTTGGGTTGCGGCCTCGCTCATGGTCTTCTTCGCGCTCTGCTGCCAGTGCATGGCCACCCTGGCGACAGTCCGCCGCGAAACCAACAGCTGGCGC
>DATLGQ010000384.1:0-6200 GCA_035540435.1 Fimbriimonadaceae bacterium | reverse complement strand
CCTTTGAGGTCGAAGTGTACGAGCACGACTGATGCTTGAGCGTTCGCCAAGGGCTGCGCCGCGACCTGCGACGCGAGCGAACCGAGAAGGCGACAGCAGGGAGCTTCCGATGAAGAATGATCGTCCGGACATCCAGAGTCTTGTGATCGCTGACATCGAGAAGCGGCGCGAGTTGGGCATCACCCGCTACGGCACGGCTCTCCAGCCGTTCAACGGGAGGAACGCCAAGCTCGACCTCTACGAAGAACTGCTCGACGCCGTCATGTACCTCAAGCAGGACCTGACGGAGACGGACGAGTTGCGCAGCCAGCTTGAGGAGGCCCAGGCCAGGCTGAGCGAAGCTACGCGCGCGTTCCACGACTACGTGGCTGAGTTCCTCGGAGGTGGAGCGTGACTGCGCTCGTTCTGTCGCTCGTCCTGGCGGCAGCCGGGTGCCTCGGGCTCCTGTTGGCAGGTCGTGGCAAGTGGCAGGGCTGGGCGATCGGCCTGGCTGTGCAGCCCGTCTGGGCGCTCTTCGGAGTAGCGACAGGCGGGTACGGGCTGCTGATCACGAGCCTCATGTACGGATACGTCAATGCCAGGAACCTGAAGGCTTGGCGACGGTCGAGGAGTGAGCCATGATCGAGGCCAAGGTTATCTGCGACTCGGTCACTGTCGACGGTCATCGTCTGACGACCGTCGAAGCCACCTATCCGCGGTTCGTCCACGCAGAGTTGATGACCCACAGGGTGTTCAGCCGCAACACGGCCAGCAGTCGCGCCATTCCGCTCTCAAAGACCACCACTAGGGTGACGCATGGCCCTGCGATGCCAGTGGAGTGGGGCAAGAACCAGTCCGGGATGCAGGCGCGAGAGCTCCTCGATGAGGACGCGGCCATGCTCGCTCGGGTCGTGTGGGAGAACGCTGCGTTTAGGGCGGTCGAATCGGCTAATGCCCTCGCTGAGCTGAATGTGCACAAGCAGATCGCCAACCGCGTCCTTGAGCCCTTCCTCTCTCACACAGCGATCGTTTCAGCGACCGAGTGGGATGGATTCTTCGCCCAGAGGTGCCACCCGGATGCCCAACCCGAGATCCGCGAGCTTGCCGTAGCGGTGAAGAAGGTCATACAGGACTCACGGCCGACCGTCCTGAGGCGAGGCGAGTGGCATCTTCCCTACCTCCGGCCAGCAGAGAAGGAGGAGCTCGGCTTCGAGGCCTTGAAGGTCTCTGTCGCTCGGTGCGCCCGAGTGTCGTACCTGACGCATGACGGCGTTCGAGACACGGCGAAGGATCTTGAGCTCTACGAACGCCTCGTGACGGCGCGGCCGATGCATGCCAGTCCCCTCGAGCACGTCGCTAGGCCGGATCCGTCGAACATGCAGATGGTCCCGGTGGAGGACATGCAGGGTCGCATCGCTAAGTACGTCGTCCTGCCCAGGCTCGGCAACTTCCTCGGCTGGCAGCAGTTGAGGCACATCATCGAGGCGGCCGCGTGAAGGCCGCTTGGCGTCATCTAGCGGCGGTGGCCGTCGTGTTGTCATTGGCCGGCTGCGGTTCGGATCGTGACGGCGGTCGGGCTTCGGTGTCGACGGGCGGCGACGGGACGATCCGGGTCGTGCCGGTGGGGGCCGAGGGCGTCGTGTACCGGTGCCTGGTGTACCGGGAGCGGTTGGCCGGGGGCGCGGCCGGCGCCGGCGGGCTGTGGTGCGAGCGGACCGAGAGAAATGCTGCTGTTCCCTGAGGGCCACGTCGCCGTCTTCGCGGGCAGTGAGGACGAGTACCTCGCCGCCGTCGAGCAATGGATAAGCGAGGGCGACGATCCTGACCGGTTCATCTTCATCGGCAGTACCGATGACGCGGATCGATTCACCTTGAGCCACGAGGTACGATTGGTCGGCTCGTGGATTAGTCATCCGGTACTCGATTACGCAATCGCAAGCAATCTCGCTTGGAACGCAGCGTAAACAAACCTAACCGTCGGAGGAGTAGGGGAATGCAAAGTACGCCGACAATGCCTTGGCTCGGCGCCAGAGCCGCAGACTGGCTTCGGAGCTTTGTTGGCAGGCTGCCGGACATGGGCCTGCAGGACTGCCATACTCCTGGACTTGATTCGATCGTCCTCGAGCATGAGGCCGACGAGAGAGGCAAGAAGGTCAGCATGAAGCGGATCTTCGTGGCTCATCCCGGTAGGCACGGACTGCATCGACTCCTCGACGACTCGGGCAACTACGTCCTTGGTGTGCACACGCACCGCTACGACTTGCGGCTCACCACGCTCGTCGGCAGGCTCGTGAACCATGAGGTCAGGATCTGCTCCAGCCTATGGACCGGCGAGCCGATCTACGAGCGATCGTTCACCTCAGCGCTTTCGAGTGCCACGGGCACCCCAGTCCTGAGTGAGCCGACGATGGGCTTCATCCGAGAGCAGAGGAACCGCGTCTTGATGCCCGGTGAATCCAGGACCATGTTTTCGATGGACCTCCACACGGTGCTGGTGCCGCACGAGTTCACCGCCTGGCTGGTCGAGGAAGGCCCGGACAGGAGCCCGAGTCGTTTCTACTCCCGCACGCCCGACCACGTTCCAGACACCACAGGCCTCTACCGGCCCCTCTCCGTCAGTGACGCGACCGAGTTGCTGCTCAAGGTTGCTGACCAAACCATTCGCCAATGAACGTTTCAGCGGCCGTCTCGGAGTGTCACAGCTGCCGCCTGCGTGAGATGCGAAGCGTACCGGTGCCTCTCGCAGGAAGCGTCCCATCACCGATCGGCGTGGCGGTGGTAGGAGACTTCCCGGATGCTGAGTCCGAGAAGCGAGGGAAGCCGTTCGTCGGCCCCGCTGGTCGCCTACTCTGCGAGTCGCTCCGCTCGAGCGGGATCAATCCGAGCGAGTGCACGTTTCTCTACGCGGTCTCATGTCGGCCTCGCACCGCCGAAGGGCGGCCTCGACTTGCCTACAACGACGAGCTCGACGCATGCACCCCCAACCTCGCTCTCCAGCTAAAGGCTGCTGGGGCGCGATGGACGCTGATCGCTGGCAACACAGCGCTGAGGCGGTTCACGCCGATTCCGATGACCCAGGCACATGGACGACCGTTCGACCTGAAGCGAGAGCGGTCCGATGGCCCGACTGGTTTCGCTGTCTATAATCCAGATGCGGTGCTGCGCAGTCCGCAGCTCAAGGCAACGTTCGATGAAGACATCCAGCGGTTCGCTCAGATCGTCGCTGCGGGGCGCTGGTCACTCCCGGACACTTGCATCGTGTGTGCAGTAGAGGCGGACCCCCTTATGTGCGACGATCGAGGTTTCACGTTCTGTGTCGAGCATCATCTGGCATGAGGCTGGCCTTCATTGCCCTGGGCATGCTGGTCGGGTTGCTGGCGGTACTGATAGCGATAAGGGTCGCCTTCGCTCCGACGAGCATCTGCCTGCACTGCATGAGGCTGTTTTCGGGGAGAGGAGAGAAGGGATTCTTCTACCGAGGCAGTGATGTGCAAGTGTGGCGCTTCTGCGGATCGGCGTGTCGCCTTCGCTACACACTTGCGACAGCGTCGTGGGATGCTCGCTGGCGAGGGTTCCAGCCGGACCGCCGCGTGCGTCGCTGCCTGTTCAGCTGCAGGTCACGCTCGACCCGTCGGAGTGCAAGCGGGCGCCAAGGCGCCAAGTGGTGACATGGGTCTCGATGGGTGACGTGTCGATGCCACTCACATGGCAGTCAGACGGATCCGCTGTAGCGTCTGTCGGCAGTACATCTTGCACGAGGAGGCGTTCCGTCGCAGTCTGGGGTCGGTGTGTAGCTCGGAATGCCTCAACGAGCTCTACGCCCGCCGGCGGGCTCGGCACGGCAAGAGGGGAGCGAAGCTCAAGGCCAGGAAGTCACCGAAGTCGGACTGGCAGGCTGTTCGCAGCGAGATCCTCAAGCGTGACGGACATGCCTGTCGGTGGTGCGGACGCACGGGCGACTGGTTGGAAGTTCATCACATCGCCTACCGGAGCGAGGGTGGCCCCGACGAGGCCGCCAACCTGATCACGCTTTGCGACGAACATCACGAGATCGTTCACAGCAACAAGCGGCTCTACAAGCCCGTACTTCGAGCGACCGTCTGGATGACCTACCTAAACGGTCTCGTGAGCGTCCCA
Source organism: Fimbriimonadaceae bacterium (assembly GCA_035540435.1). GTDB lineage: Bacteria > Armatimonadota > Fimbriimonadia > Fimbriimonadales > Fimbriimonadaceae > DATLGQ01. Next base: position 2,084 of record DATLGQ010000384.1, on the reverse strand, counting down.
CAGGTCATGGCCTGGCTCGAGCGACAGCCTTGGTACGAGCGACCACTGGCAAGGGTCGGCTAGCCTCCCTCAAGCGGGGCGATACAAGGGGAGGAAAGTGTGACTGAGGAGGCGGTCTATCGAAAGCCGGAAAGGCCACCGATGAAGAGGTCTGGCTGGCGTTCGTTGGGAGTCGTTCTGGCGCTGCTGTCCTGCGGATATCTCGGTGGAGTGCTCCGGACATCTCGGTCTGAGCCGGCCTCGCATGTGTCGGGAGTGCGTACGATCGAGGGATTGCTCGTGGTGCCGAACTACGTTGGGTCGAACACGACGGGGGATCCGTGCTTCAGCGATAGTGTGCCTATTACTAAGCCAATCCTGCTTAAGGGCGCATCGGGGGCACTTAAAGGTGCTGCTCAACTTGGACTGGGTATGGTCGTAAGCCCCGAGGGCGAATTGCCCATGTGTTCCTACAAGTTTACCTTCCACGAAGTAGAAGTCGAGCCGGCGTATCGGATTGAATATGACGGCAGGATGATCGTCTATACGAGATCAGAACTTGGGTTGGCGGATTGGAAGGTCGTCATTCGACCCGCTGGTTAGGCTGCTTGGCGAGCGAGCTGGCGAACTCCTTGAGTACCGCCACCGTGTCGGCTTGCTGCTTGCTGAGTGGGTCGCTCAAGGCAACGAACTGCTTAAGCAACTCGTTGGTCTCGATTTGCTGTTGAGCCACAGCTTGGATGGTGTCGCTGAGGGCGGCCAGGCCATCGATGATTGCATGGCCGAGCTCTTCGTCGCTCATCGCTCGAGCAGGCCTCTTTACCCATCTATGCAAGGTGGCGTATCCGGCTGCTCTGTAGAGGCGCGCTGACTCCAACGTGGTCAGGTCGAGCGCTTGAACCACGGCTTCTAGGGTCTTCGGACCCATGCTGCGCCGACCGGTCTCGACTTCCCCGATGAACCCGGAGGACAGATCGCAGGCTGCAGCGAGCTGTTCCTGCGTGACGCCCCGCTGCTTGCGTAGCTGACGCAGGACATCGGCAAGTTGCTCCTCGTCGTCACCCATCCCTACAAAGGTAGAGGACTCAGGGGCGACTAGATCCTGGGCCGCCTCCCCATGAGGGGGAGGTGGTCATGTCAGCTCCTCCCGGAGCCAGCGCCACCCCTCGTCGAGGTCGGCGTCGTACCACGGTCCTGCGGCCTCGTAGAACCCGTCAGGGACCTCCTCGGGAAGCGCTGCCAGAACGACCCGGCGAATCTCGGGGTCTGTTGGGTCGATGAGCGCTCGTCGGGCGTTCTCGCGAAGGCCCAGCCGAACGACCGGGACCTCCACGAGCTTCGGTCGGTCGGTCATGTCGCCTCGCTCTCCGTTGGCCGTCCGAGAGCTACGGGCGGCAATCCTCCAAGCTCACGACCGGCCTGAGCCTGGGCGAGTGCCTCGATGTCGAACTTCGCCTTGGTGACCACGTTCTCGACGTGCTCGGACAGGCTCTCAGCGGCGTAGCGCACGTTCGGGGTGGCGTTGCGAGTGGCGGCCTCTAGGCTCCACAGGAGCGCCTTCATCTCCTTGCGTCCGGCGTTCCGCTCGAACGCCTCCTTGACGGCCGCAAGAGCGACCTTGATCGTGTCGAAGGCATCGTCCGCTGCTCGCTCCGTCTCTGCCACGCTGAGCGCTAGCCGGCTGTCGTCCGAGGGCAGGTCGGGCATCCGCTCGCCGTTGACGTAGATGAGAGTTGCAGGCACGCCGCTCGTGTTGAACGACGAGACGAGGGCGCCCCACTGAGCCATGCTCATGGCGATCTCCACGATGCTCGTGCCGTCGCCGTGAATCCAGTCCTGCTTGAGGTTCCTCTCCCGAGTGGAGCGGCCGACCCGGAGGGTCACGTATTGCTGGTGGCGGATATCGGAGTCGAACAACGCCGCCCCGCGTGGGCCTTGCGACACCCGGGACACCTGCGCCCAGCCGAAGGCAGGGTGGTGCTCTCGACCGTGCTCGTCGACAGTGGGACGGCTCTTGTGATCCATGCGTTCGTTTTCCATGCGTTCTTTCCTATCGCTATCGCTAGTCGCTGTTCACTTTGATGTAGCGGATGCCAGATAGAGGG
>DATLGQ010000383.1:0-6938 GCA_035540435.1 Fimbriimonadaceae bacterium | reverse complement strand
GTTCGAGGGTCAGCCGCTCGTGGCGCTCGAGGCGGCAGCGCTCGGTCTGCCTCTCGTCGTTTCGTCATGGTGCGCCGGTTCCGAGATGATCGAAGACGGCGTCACCGGGCTGGTCTACGACCCTGACGATCGGGACGGCCTCCGTTTCGCGCTCGAACAAATGACCGATCCAGCGCTTGCGCGAGAGATGGGTGCGGAGACCTACCGGCGCTTCTGGGCGCGGCCTTGGGGGATGGACGTCCATCTCGACGCCTTGCTTGACATCTATTGCCGGATGCTTCAAGGCCGAAGCAGCCGATAGAGGGCTCGGGCGAACCGCACGAGCCGCCGAGAAAGCGGCGAGAACCCGGCTTTGCGCAGGAAACGGTCCTGGCTGCGATCGTACTGCGACTTTTGCTCCCGGCTCGAATGACGGCTGCCACCGCCGATGTGTGTGACCTCCGCCTCCGGCACCCTCAACACCCCCAGCCCCGCAGCGCGGTACCGGAAGCAAAGGTCCACATCTTCGAGATACATGAAGTAGCCCTCGTCGAACCCGCCGACGGTTTCGAAGTCGCGGCGCCGGGTCAGGAACGCCACGCCGCTGACCCATGGCGGGGCGAGGGGGTTCTCGGGCTGCCGCCTTCGCCTTAGCAGGAGGTCTCGAGGGGTGGGAAAGACGCCGTACGAATCGAGTTGCTCCTGCCCATCAAGAGTGCAGACCCTGGGGGCGACGATGCCCACGTTCGGTTCATTCAGCGTCCGGAGCAGAGAGCCCAGGCCTCCAACGCGGAGCGCGGCATCGCTGTTCAGAAAGAAAAGGTAGTCCGCCTCAGATGTTGCCGCGCCGGCGTTGTTGCCGGCGCCGAAGCCAAGGTTCTGATCCAGCGCCAGGACCCTGACCCTCTCACCAACCAACTCCCGTTGGAGATGCTCCGCGCTGCCGTCGCCGGAGGCGTTGTCGATAATGACGACTTCGTGAGTCTCCGGCTCGCTCAATACCGAGCGCGCGGCAGCTGCCGTGAGCTCGGGGGTGCGATAGTTGACGATCAGGGTGTCGATGCTCGCCATGGCAGGGGCTGACTGCGAGTAGTATGCCTGCAAGCGGATGAAGATCGGCCTCAGCGCAATGTGGCTGCATAGTGGCGCCGACAGCAAGAACTCCGGCCTCTCGCGCTATGCCTTTCGGCTGATCGACGAGTGGGTCCGCTCTCGGCCTCCGCACACTTTCACCCTCTTCCACCCCGCCACTTTCGAGCCGCCCCCGGCATGGCAGGATGCGCTCGAGTGCCGCTCCGTCCCCATTCCTTCGCTGGCCAAGCGAGCCAAATGGGAGCATGTCGAGGCGGGACGCCACGCGGCGCAATTCGACGTCTGGTTCTCGCTGGCGCAGGTGCTGCCGCTGGGCAAGGGCCCCCGAAAGGCGGTGATGATCCACGACGCGATCCCGGTGCTCTACCCGGCGTTCCACGCCCGCAGGACCGTGCTCTACTACCGGATCGCTCTGCGGCATGCGGTGCGGTCGGCCGACCTGATCCTCGTTAACAGCTCGGCCACGGGAGCGGACTTGCGGCGGCTGTTTCAGGCTCCACCGGAGAAGCTGACGGTGACGCACCTGGCTCCTGGCAACCTGTTGGCGCCTGTTCCGAAGGGAGCCTCCACAGCGGAGGCACTGCGCCGGATTGGTGTCCCCTTCGACAGCTACCTGCTGTTCCTGGGGAACTTGGAGCCGCGACGGAACCTGCCGCGGCTGTTCGAGGCGTTCGCTCTCGTAAGGTCCTCGCATCCCGCTCTCGGGCTGGTGGTCGCCGGTGGCACGCGTCCCGGCGAAGGGCCCGGATTGGAGCGGGTTCGGCATTTGGGGCTCACGGAGTGGGTGGCCTTTCCTGGGTATGTGGCCGAGGCGGACCTGCCGGTGCTCTTCGCTGGTGCGTCCGCATTCGTGTTTCCTTCGCTTTGCGAGGGCTTCGGCATTCCGGTTCTTGAAGCGCTGAGCCACGGGGTGCCGGTAGCCGCCAGCGACTTGCCGGTGCTGCGAGAGATTGCCGGGGAACATGCGTCCTACTTCGATCCCTACCGGTCCGAGTCGATCGCCGAGGCGCTCGACGGACTGCTCGCGGAGGAGGTGCAGCGACGCCGGCCCCTTCCCACTGCGATGGAACGGGCTGCGGGCTTTACTTGGGCCAGAGTGGCAGCCGAAACCCTTGCAGCACTCGAGCGCCTAGCTTGAGATGCGCCGCTTGACCGCCCCCAACACCCGCTTGGCTCGCCAGCGTAGATAGCGCAGCCGCAGGCTGCGTTCGTATGCGCTCTCCGAGCCGGTGCAGGCTTGGACCTTGGCTTCGTTCGACCACGGACGATGCCAGCCCATCGAGAGCACTCGATTGAACCGAAAGCCGATCCCGGTCAGAGCGGGGTCATCCAAGATTTGCGCGATCAGCGCCAGCGTATGCACCCGGAACCAGGTTCCGAACGCGTGCGACTGACCGGGCCCCGCCTCCGTGTTGCCCATGCTCATGTAGGTCCAGCTCCCGCCCCGGTTGTATGGGAAGCCGCCGTCATCGTTTTGCAACTCGAGGATCGAGCGTAACGTCCGTCGCAGGGCGGCCCTTATGTCTCCGCGTCGGTAGTCCTGGAGCTTGTACAGATTCACCAGGATGTCCACGGCATCTGCGTCCTCGCAGGCACCGCCCCCGCCCCAGGGCGCGAAGCCGCCGTCCGGGTGCTGCAGGCTCAGGGTGACGTCGACAAGTCGTTCCGGACTCGCGACCGGATGCTTCTCGAAGTAGTACACGAGGAGCTGGTGATAGCCCCCGCACATCGCTTTGAAGTGGTCGCACAGGCCGTCGCTGCCCCACATCCCGGTGTCAGGATCGACCCTCTGGTCGTGCCAGTCGAACCAAACGTTCAGGGCGTCCTGCGCACCCGGGGCCCGCTCCACATCGCGAAGGTGAACCAAGAACTGTCCGACAAAAAGGAGGTTGTTGCCCTCCAGCCACGGGTTCGAGAGGTCGCGCCGATCCAGCCATTCCTGTAGGTAATCCAAGTCGAGGTAGCGACGGGCGTGTTGCAGGGGGGGCGGCATGACCCCCAGCAGATCGAGCAAGGGCAGCACGTGGCAGGTCAGGTGCTGCATCAGGTGCAGGCGGTCGTAGGCGGGCAGCCGAATCTCTTCCAGGTCAGGGCCCGCGTAGTAACCAGTTTCGGGGTCCAGATGCGCCTCCAAGAAGGGCAGCGGCACCTCGTCCGGCCGCAGGTCTCGACCCAGGTAGTACCGTCCCAGCAGCGCAAAGGTCGTTCCATAGAGGCTCGGCCCTTTCCCTGGAACAAAGGAGAAGGGACCGTTCGGCGAGATCCTCAGGCTGTCCAAGAACCCCGCAGCCCGACACAGATCGCTACCCACTTACAATCTCCCAGTCGCCGTCGGTATAGATGATCCCTTCGCCGGAACGGGGTGCGTAGCCCGTCCCGTACACGTCGCTATCGGCCACATGGAGCACCACCGAGTTCTCAACCGCGTCCAAGCGGCCCACGCCCTTCTGAGCCACCGAGATATCGAGGTAGTAGTTTCCAGCCACGTAGGGCAGGCGCGGCAAGGTCAGCACAAACGTCTCGCGGCACGCTCGCTTGGCCAGTTCCCTGGGCGCGCTCATGCCGGTGTTGAAGTTCGAGAGCCACTGTCCGGTTTCTCCCTTGAAGATCACGGCTAGTTGTGCGCCCCGATGGTCCGCCAGTCCCTGCACGTCGATCTCGATCCGCATGGGCTCGCCCATGGAGATCGTGTCCGTCACATTTCCGGACGCGTCTCTCAGGCGTGCCCCCAGCAGGAACAGCCCGTCGCCCCCATACGGATTCTCGCGATCGGCGAACGTGTACTCGCCGGGCCGATCGTCGCCACCCGCGGATTGAGTGGAAAGGCGATAGGCCTCCATCGCCTCGCCGACGGTGCCATCCATGATGATCCGCCCCTTTGCAAGCACGATGCCTCGGTTGCAAAGCCCTTGAACCGCCGTCATGTTGTGGCTCACGAACAGCACCGTGCGGCCCTGACCGGCGACATCCTGCATCTTGCCGATGCACTTGCGCTGAAACTCGGCGTCGCCGACTGCGAGAACCTCATCCACGATCAGGATGTCGGGGTTGAGGTGTGAAGCGACCGCGAACGCGAGCCGAACGTACATGCCGCTGCTGTAGCGTTTGACCGGCGTCTCCAAGAACTCCTCGACGCCTGCGAAGTCGACGATAGCATCGAAGTGGCGACGGATGTCCGCGCGGCTCATTCCCAGAATCGCTCCGTTCAGAAAGATGTTCTCGCGGCCCGTGAGTTCGGGGTGGAAGCCGGTCCCGACCTCCAAGAGCGAGCCGGAGCGGCCGTAAAGCTTGGCGAGGCCCGAACTGGGCTCCGTAATCCGACTCAGGATCTTGAGGAGGGTCGATTTGCCGGCGCCGTTACGCCCGATGATCCCCACCACCTCGCCGCGGTTGATTTCGAACGATATGTCCGACAGCGCGGCGAATTCCACGGTGCGGCGACGATGTCGGCGGAGGCGGGCAAGGAGAGCCTCGCTCAGAAGGGTGTCGCGGTGCGCCTGGGCAATTCTGTACACCTTGCCCAAGCCTTCGGCAACGATGGCCAGATCACTAGATGACATCGGCGAACCTCCGCTCCATGTTGCGAAAGACCAGAGCCCCCAGCAGGAACACCACGACCGACACAGAGGCCGCGTATCCGACGGCGCCCCAATCCAGTCTCCCGACCCCGAGGACGGAATAGCGGAAGAGCTCCACCAGGGGGGCTATCGGATTGAGGAGGAAGAGTTGGCGAGTGAGACCATCCGGCACCTCGCTCGTGCTGTAGGCGACCGGGCTGATGTAGAGCAGCAGGTTGAGCAGCACCGGTGCGACGTGTTGGACATCGCGGTAAGGCACCGCTAGGGCGCTGACGAACGACGCCACTCCGCTCGCCAGCAACAGCACGCAGGGCAGCGCCACGAGGAGAAGCAGCACCTGCGGGCCGGGCATGATCCCGAAGAACGGCATCAGCACCAGCAGCAGCCCGAGCGAGACGGCAGTGTCGATCAGTGCCGTAAGCGAGAGGCTGTAGGGCATGATGAGCCTCGGGAAGTACACCTTCGACACCAGAGCAGTGTTGTGGGTGAGCGCGGTGGCGGATTTGCCGACGATCGCATGGAACAGCGTCCAGCACGTCATTCCGGCGTAGGCGAAGAGGAAGTAGGGGACCCCTTCGCTGTTTAGTTTCGCGATTCGCCCAAAGACGAAGGCGAAGGCTGCCGCGGCAATGAGTGGCTGAAACAGCACCCACGCAACGCCCAGAACCGTCTGTCGGTATCGGAGGCGCAGGTCCCGAGAGGCGAACGCCAGGAACAGATCGCGGAACTGCCAGAGCTCGAAGATATTGACTAAGGCAAGACCCGAGGGCGGCTTGATGACGTATAGCGGCTTCGACATGCTGGCAGGTTCGACAGGTGCGCCGTCGCGGCGCGTGATCTCACTGTATCATGCACGCTCCATGCCACCCGCTTTGGTGCGGGGTTTTTTGCATCTTTTCCATGGTCGCGCCTTGTACGTTAAAAAGCGGAATCCGCTTCGGGCAGCCTGTTGGTACAATGAGTTGCGCCGCAGGATCGGCGGAATCTGTTGTCGAAGCTCTGCTCGGGCCTCGACGGGGGCTGTTTCATGATCAAGTCTTACTGGTTGCGTCTCTCGCTGTTCGCAGGAGCCGGCCTTTTTCTCGCGCTCGTCGTCTCTTTCCTAAGTCCAAAGAAGTATGAAGCGATCGTTCAGATCCTGATCGACCAGAAGCCGCTGTCCCCGATGCCGCCCATGAGCGCGTCGCAGGAGACTGTGCACGACCTGCTGGACGCGAGCCGTGGCCGCTCGATCACGACCCAGGTCGAACAGTTGATCAGCTACCGCGTGCTTCAGTTCGCCGCCGAAATGGTTGCCCGGGACCGAGGCATTCAGATCACCACCGACAGCGAGCTTCACCCAACGAACCTGCGTAACGCGATCCTGATCGCGGCTGAAACCATGTCCGACCAGATCACGCTGAGCGTTCGGATGAGCGATCCTGAGCTCGCCAAGGACGTCGCGAACGGCATCTACCTCGGGTTCCGCGAGTTGAACGAATCGAACGCCATGCAGCTGGGCGCCAGCGCCGTTGCCGCCCTGAAGAATCAATACGAGCGTATCGACAAGGACCTGCAAGAGGTCGACCGCCAAATCCAGGCGCTCCGGGAGGAAACGAACACGCCCAGCGTCGACACCCGCATCTCCGCCGACGTCGGCAACCTCAGCAAGCTCAAGGAGAACCGGGACCAGTCGGAGATCGAGCTCAACGCCGCTCGCGCGCGGGTCGCCGCTCTCGAACAGGAAGTTCGCAAGCAGGAGGACCGGGTGTACAGTGGCAACACCGACGTGATCAACCCGGCGGTGCAGCGCTACGAGCAGGAGATCGCCATCCTGAAGTCCAACCGTGAGGCGCTGATGGAGCGCTACCTGCCCGACCACGAGCGGGTCCTGGCCGTCGATAGCCAAATCCGGGCTCTTCAGGACGAGCTGCGAGCGGCGAGCCGCGAGATTCGAAACAGCACGGCTACCCAGGCCAACCCCAACCTGATCCAGTTGAAGGGGGACCTGTCGCAGGCGCGCGCCCTTTATCAGGGCCTCAGCAGCCGGGTCGCCAGCGCCAACGCCGAGGTTGCGGTGCTGGAATCGGAACTGCGTGGCCTGCCGCTCGTTCAAGCGCGCATGCAGGAGTTGGCCAGGCGACAGTTGTCGTTAGAGCGCAACCGAATGGATGTGGCCGCCCAGCTCGAGATTCGAGAAGCTGCCCAGCGAGGACGGGCCGCGCCGGTCCAGCTGGTGACGCCGCCGACGGCCATGCCTGAGCCCGTCAGCCCGAAGCACACGATCAACGCGCTCTTCGGCCTCGTCGC
>DATLGQ010000382.1:0-3048 GCA_035540435.1 Fimbriimonadaceae bacterium | reverse complement strand
CCCTAGCCCCAACGCGGTCGCCATAAGATGCCTTATGGATACCGGCGACCTGCGGCGCGCCAAGGAGTCGCTCGCGACCTTCTATGGCTGGATGGAGCGGGCGCCCCAGGCGACCGAGGCTCTCTGGAGCCAAGGTCTCCGCTATCTGCGGCTCGCGCCGCTCGAGGCGGAGGCGGGGTCGGCCGTTGACGCACCCATTGGCAACATTCACGTGCAGCTTCCGCAGCGAGAGTTACCGGTCGATCCCGACGGGTGGGCACGCGGAGTAGTTCTCATCTCCATTCCGGACGGAATGCACCTCAACACCTCGAATCCGGCGGCAAAATGGTTGCAGCCGACGAGGGTTGAGGTGCGGCCGCTGCCCGCAGAGATCGACTATCCGCCATCGGCCGCGGATCGCTACTCCGGCGAGCTGGAAATCCCGTTCAGGGTGCGGATGCCGGATGGCCAAGGCGAAGCGGAGTTCGAAGTGATCGTCGGCTATCAGGCGTGCACCGAGACCGAGTGCCAGGCTCCGAAAGAGGCAGCCTTCGCGGCGGTGGCGCTACGCTCATGAATGGGCACATTCTGGTAAGACATCCATCATGAGACGCCTCACAATCGCAGTCGCAAGTTCCCTGATCCTGCTGGCGACCGCATGGGCCTGGCAGGCGGTGCCGTCACTCTTCGTGAACGGTAAGAAGTCGCAGAAGCCCCCCATCGTCCAAGGTGACGAGACCTATGTCCCCTTGAGCGCCTTGCGCAGCGCCGGAGCGGACGTAACCGTTACCGACAAGAACGTAAGCATCCAGTTCATTCCCCCGAAGGGGCAGGGGCAGCTCGACGCGGTCGAGGGTGTCATCGGCGAATTCGTGGCGAACGAGGTCTGGCGGGTGAAGGTTCACTCGGTAGAACAGGCGCCGAACCCGTTCTTCGCCCGCGGCAAGGGCTACAAGGTCACCTTGGAGTTCCGCAACATCACGAACCGGGCGGAGTCGATCCATGGAAGCGGAGCCGTAGTCGTGGTGGTGGACGACGCCGGCAAGACGCTCAATTTCGCCGATCGCTCATTCGATCGCTACAATAGCGTGCCACCGGGTGGCGGGATCAAGAGCGACGTGTTGTTCGGCGACGTGGCGAGCCCGACGGCGGCCGTTGGCGAGGCGGACAAGGTGTTGATCACTTTCCAGAACCGGGGGCGAACGCCACCCAAGAACATCCGAATCTTTCTCAGACCTCAGTAGCGCCGGGGTCCCGAGAACTCCGCCGCGAAGCCGTAGACGAGTACGGCGATCAACACGAGGAAGATCAACAGCTTCCCGAAGAACATGATCGACTCGTGTTCCATACCTTCTGCCGACTGATCGGCAGGGACTTGGGTTCCCAGCAATCTTGCCAGGTCCCGAAACCGGCCCGACGGGGATGGTAAAAGAGCAGGCCATGAACGTTGATCTGCTTCGCAAGTTGGTGGAGGCTCATGGCGTGCCCGGGCAAGAGGACGCCATTCGGGAGATCGTACGGGCCGAGCTGCAGGACGTGTGCGAGATCCGCGTCGACTCCATGGGCAACATGCATTGCGTGAAGCCTGGGAAGGGGAAGAGCCCCAAGAAGCTGATGCTGGCCGCCCATATGGACGAGATCGGGTTCGTGGTGCGGTTTATCGACGACAAGGGCTTTCTGAGGCTCAACCCGCTCGGCGGTTGGGACCCGCGGCAGATGTTCAGCCAGCGCGTGTTCGTGCATGCCAGAGGCGGCGCCCTCAACGGCGTCCTCATGTACTCGGCGAAGCCCAAGCACATGCTGACGGAGGCCGAGATGAACAAGGGGCCTGAGATCGACAACTTCTTCGTCGACGTCGGCCTCGACGGCGAGGAGGCCAAGAGCCAGGTCCGGGTGGGCGACATGGTCACGATGAACCGAACGATGCAGCAGATGGGCGCGCTGTACACCTGCAAGGCGATGGATGACCGGGTCGCCGTCTACGTGATGATCGAGGCCATGAAGGCGGCTGCGGATCACCAGGTCGAGGTTCACGGGGTCGCGACCGTCCAGGAGGAGATCGGCCTGCGGGGTGCTGCCGCCAGTGGGTGGGCCATCGCGCCCGACATCTGCGTCGCGATCGACATCACGCTGGCCAACGACATCCCCGGCCTGAGCGAGCAGGACTACGTGACACGCCTGGGCGAAGGAACGGCGATCAAGGTCATGGATAGCAGCCTCATCTGCCATCCGAAACTGGTCGAGCACTTCAGGACGCTGGCCGAGCGCCATGGGATCAAGCATCAGATGGAGATCCTCCCGCGGGGCGGAACCGACGCCGGAGGCGTGCAGCGGCTCCACGGCGGCATCCCCTCCTTCACCCTCTCGATCCCCACCCGCTACGTGCACACCGTGAACGAGACGGTGCATGGCGGCGACGTGGACGCATCGGTCCAGCTCCTCGCCCGCTACATCGAGGATGCCCATAACGGCAACTACGCTTACGACTAGCTCTCGTACGAATCGGCCATAATAGAAGTTCAGCAAAGGAAGACCGATGAAGGAAGCGATTCACCCGACCGTTTATCCCGTTCTGTTTGTGGACGGCGACCACCAATGGACCGGCGTCTCCACGCTCAAGACCAACGAGACGCGTGAGATCGACGGCGTGGCCCACTACGTGGTGCCGGTGGACATCAGCGCGTTCAGCCATCCCTTCTACACGGGCCAGAAGAAGCTCGTGGACACCGCCGGCCGCGTGGAGAAGTTCATGCGACGCTACGGCAACCAGATGGCGAACCAGGGCAAGAAGTAGTCGCGCTCGGTTCGAGCGTGGGGCTCCGCCGCTTGCGGCGGGGCTCTTTTCTTTTGGTCTGGCCCGGTGCACATGGGCTGAGCCATGGCCGGGACGGCCTTGGAAACCACGGGCGGCACGCCCGTGCCACATTTTCACTGGCCAATTCCTTCTGATGGGCTGGAATCGGAGACTTTGCGTGAATGCGCTTTTAGGCTCAACGGGCTTTTCGTTTGAACCTGCTCGGGCGTTTTCATTCCTTGCCACGCATGTGGGGCGGGTTTTGGATTTCATTT
>DATLGQ010000381.1:0-7178 GCA_035540435.1 Fimbriimonadaceae bacterium | reverse complement strand
GTCGGAGTGGGGCGCTGGGCCATACCGTTACTGGCGTTGACCTTTACTGGTGGTGTCTTCCTCCTGATCTACCCTGATGGCTCAGATCCAGCGGCCATTCCGTCATGCACTCCTCAGACGTCAGGGGACGGCAGCGATTCGCATGTTCGAACGCGAGATTGCGCCACCTCCGAGGTCACCGACGCGCCCGATCAGGCTGAACGCCATGAGCGACAGTCTGGGGATGAGGAGCGGAGGACGGACCCTGACGTCGATGACGGCCGCGGGAACTCCGGCATCATGAGGGCCGTGGGGACACCGCCACGCCGACGAGACGCGAACGATTCGCCCGGTCGTCTCGACATACGTAAATCGCTCGTCGTCGTGCGCGACAACGCATTCAGCTTTAGCGTTTACACAGCCGAATCTTGGCGCACGCGGCTCCTCAGACGGTCAGCCAACTGGTTCCAGTGGGCGATAAAGACAAGACGCGGCACAAACTACGTCGCCAAAACCACGTTCGCATCCGGAAGACTAAGAATAAGAGTGACGGACTTCGGTTGTGCTGAGGCATGTCCAAAGCTCCTTCAAACCGTCAACGCGTCACGGCCGAACGAGCGAGGCTTGAAGTTCTCTATCCCGAAGAGCGTTGTACGCGGCGATTACAAGTCATTGCGCTTACAAGTCCAGAGCTCATGGGCAAGTGAACGGTGCAGGTGCTTCGATCTCGCTCCTAATCGGGCTTTTTACAAGGTCTCACTGAAGTAGGCGACAAAGAAACGCTTGTACTGGCGAAAGTTCCAATAAGGGGGGAAGGTCAGTGAGTAGACTTCGTACCAAACTAGGCAGCCTGTTCGCGTTCCTGTTGCTAGCACTAGGTAGTTTTCCCGCAAATGCTGTGTCGCAGCCAGCTATTACCGCCGCCGAAGAGGCTTCAGGGTCCGGCGCCCTTGGTGGCTTCCCGTACAGCGTCGAGAAGCTCCGTACCCCCCACGGCGACGGACTGAAGATCCATATTGTCAGCGAAGGCCGGGACATCATCGTCAAGATGATTCCAGGAAGGGAGTCTGCCCGACTTAGCTATGAAGAGAGCAGTCACGGCGAGGTCGTTGCTACCGCGCGGGCAACTTTGAAAGAGGGGAGGAACTACCTCACGCTCCACATGCCGGGCCTGCCCGCTGAACGAATCCCGTTGGAGCTCGTTGAGCGACACTGTGGTTGTGACTTCCTGGAAGGGTTCTTCGCGGGACTATGCCCTTCGTTGCCTCCCGGTCCACTACAAGATCGCTGCAACCTCGCTTCAGGGGCCGCGTTGATACTGTGCGCGTCCGTCCCCTGGAGTGTCTGCAATGTGGTTGATGAGCCTCCATGCATAGAATACAATGGCGGATACCAGCCGGTGGTTCAGGCGTACCCACACTCGGGCGGACCAGGGACGCAGGTCCATGTGGAGGGTGCGTTCTTCCCAAGGAGCGCAAGCTACAAGATTCTTTTTTACCCGGACAACACCACCAGCCTGATCAAATACGAGCTAGGTTCTGGGTATACGGATTCGCGTGGCTCGCTATCCAAGGTTGTCACGATTCCAAACATTGGCGACCAAGGGAGGGCGAACGGGATTATCTGCGTGAGGACGACTGCGCGAGGCATAGTCGAGGGATCACCATTTACTTACGTTTCACCCATGGGGGAACCATCTTGAAGCAAGGGACGTGTTGAGGATGAGGCCGCTAGACCTCCGACTTCTCGTGGCGTAATTGCCAATCGTTCACTAAACATCCGTGCCTCGAGAGGTCTCCAAGCCCCCGCCTCGCGGTGCGTCGAGCCAGCTGTTTTCGAAACCCAACTCTGCCAAAAGTGGGCGGGAGGTGGCCTTGCGGCCACCTCCCGCCCGTTAGAACCGGACGTGCAGATTTCCCGCATCCGGCTCACCCTCGACCTAACCCGTTGCTGGGGACAGGCGACGGCGTCGGAGAGCGACGACACCGACGAGCCCCAGCTTGTCGTGCAGGGTCGCGGTGGTCATCCAGCGGTTGATGTGCGTCCGCATGGACGGGCCACCCAAGACGTAGCTGCGGAGCCGCATCCTGATCCATTTGTCGAGGTCTTCGAAGAGCTCTGCCACGTGGCCCTGCGACGAAATAGTTGCCCCAACCCCGGATGACGGGGTTAAGCGATGTCACGATCGCTCGCAGGCTCATCCCCCGCTTGCGACGGGTGAGATGTCGGATGCGGTCCTTGAATGCAGCTAGCGCTCTCTTTCGGGGTCGAAGGAACCTCCCGGCATAGGAGCAGAAGCCGAGGAAGTCGATCTCGTCCCTTGTCAGATTGCGGATGCCCGTCTTGACCTCGTTGAGACTGAGGCCGATGTCGTCGAGCACGTGGCGCACGAGCTGGTCCGCCAGTAGCACCTTCCAGCATCGATTGGCTGTGACGATGAAGTCATCCGCATAACGCACGAAGCGGAACCCTGCCTGTCGCATCTCCTGGTCCAGTCGATGCAGATAGACGTTGGCGAGCAGCGGTGAGATGACACCGCCTTGGGGTGTGCCGGTCGCCGAGCGTGAGAGCCCGTCGGTCACGACCCCGGCTTTGAGCCAGCGACGGACCAGGCCGACGACCTCGGGATCTGAGACGACCTTGCCAAAATGCCGCAGCAAGCGGCGGTGGCTGAGGTTGTCGAAGAACCCTTCGATGTCGAACTCGGCGACCCAGCGGTCACCTTGGGCGATGTGACCTTTCACCTTGGCGAGTGCAGCCTTAGGGCCTCGCCCGGGGCGGAACCCATAGGAGCAGTCCTCGAACCCCTCTTCGAACAAAGGCCCGATGACCTACGGCCGCTGGGCATCCCCTACGGTGGGCGACCGGGTGGTGCAGCAAGCAACGTTGCATTACGGGACGAAGGACAGTTACGAGGACCGCCGCCGGCCCGGCGAGTGGAGATCGCCAAGCCCGACGGCGGGTCTAGAGACTATTTGCACATACTCGGAGAACGTCATGTCTGCCAAGCGTGTTGACGTTCGATCCTCTTGCCCCTCATAGAAGTGCTTTAAGGATGCCTCCGCGCGGGTCGCTACTTGTGAAGGTTCGGCAGCTCGGTCGATCAAAGCGCTCAGCCCAAGTTCGATTCCTTGAAAAAGGACGAACGCTCTCGCGATTCTGTCTACGAAGGTCGCCACGTCGATGGGTGTGACTATGCCCTGAAGGTGATTAGGGTCGCCGATCAACACGCCCTGGGGCAATCCCTATTCCGGTGAGGAAAGGGTGATCACAGTAGCCGGCTCCCAGGATGTCGCACCGTCTGAGGCGGTGAATAGGTACTCTCCAGACTTAGCAGGGGCGGATGCGTTTGAAGCACGAAATGCCACCACCTGACCGGCGAGGTCCGGTCCGGTTGGGACGTTCTTTGACGCCTTGAGCGGCTCAGGAAGTGGCGTCGCCACTGGTATGGACAGGCCCGTCTTCGTCGCGATAGCCCGCGCAAAGATATCGGCGGTCGACACAAGTGCGATGAGCCCGATGAGTGCCAGAATGAGTTGCTCTTGAAAATCAGCCTGGTTAAAGGGTGGAGCGTCGGCTAGCTCGCTGATTGCCGTCCAGATGCCCGCAAGCACAGGCGTCACGACACCTACAATCCTCGTGATATTCAGTGATCGTGCCGTAACGAGGTCCTCTTCTTTGGCGTCTGAGGAAAAAGTGTCTGAAATCCACGTCAATGGACCTGCCACCTCGGCCCCCTTCCTAACGAGTCATCCGGACAGTCGAATTGTTAGTCCCGTCCGCTCGACCAAGGCGAACGCCTCTTATCGCCCCGGGCAACAGTGATTTATCGCCTTGCCTCATCCTCTCGACCTCGGAAAGACGCGCCAGGGACGAAGGAGATGGCAGAGGCGGCGCAGCAGATCGGGCGGCCGCTCCTCGAGTTGAGCGATGCGATGGCACCCATGCTTGATAGCGTTAGGCGCTACGACTCGCACCAATGCGGCTTTATCGGGAAGTCGCACACCGGGTCGGCGGAAGCGGCGGATGCAGGACCTAACAGCGCGGCGAGAACCAGAAGGACGGCAACGAAGCGGCTAAGCATGACAACCTCCCACTAAACGAGACATTACGAGAGTTATACACTAGACAAGCCGCTTCGTTGCTAGGCTTGTCTAGTGTCCGTTAAACCGCTTACCCCCGCTCAGCTCGGTCGGCGGATCAGGACGGCTCGGTTGAAGCTCGGGCTCTCACAGGAACAAGTAGCGGAGCCGGTGTACTCCGCCGCCTACATCTCCCACGTGGAGAAGGGGAAGCGCCGCCCGTCTCAGGAGGCTCTCGCTCACATCTCATCGCGTCTCGGGATGACGCTCGAGCAGCTGACCTCTGGACGTGATCCGGACGAGGATCTGCGCCTTGAGGTGGCGAGTCAGCGGGCGGTGGGGGAGATCCACTCGGGCAGGGCCAAGCAAGCTCTCGAGGTCCTGCAGGGAGTCCGGGCGCGGGCCAAGAAGGTGGACAACGTCCGCGTGCTCGAATTGGTTGAGTCCGCCACGGGCCTCGCGCTCTATCACCTGGGAAGGGTCGACGAAGCGCGCGCCGCGTACGAGCGCGCGATCGAACTCGCCGCTGATGGTCCTGCCGAGCGTCGCACGACGGCGCTGGTCGGCAAAGCTCGGTGCCTGTTCCAATCGGACGAGCCGCGAGAGGCGGTCCACCTCCTCGAGGCCCACCTCATCGAGCTCCAACGTTCAGATCCACCCGACCCAAGCTGCCTCGTCGAGACTTACGCCGCCCTCATCCCCGGTTACTTCGAAACCGGGATGATTGAGTTGGCGAAGGATGTGGCGGCCAAAGGCTGGAAGCTCGCTCCTGACGTTCCCGATATGGAGCGGCGCGCGTGCCTTTGCGTGAACCGTGCCCAACTGATGCTCACACAAGGGGAACCCAGGGCGGCGCTCGCGTCGCTCGCCCTCGCTGAGGATCTCTATCGCAATCTCGGTTGGTACCGGGACTCGGTCAAGGTTGCGCTCGCCAAGTCGTTCGTGCTGACGGATCAGGGGGAGCTGGAGGAGGCGGAACATTTGCTACGGGACGCGCTCGCAGGCTCTGGCTCGACCGTAAGTAAGGATGATCGCATCAGAGCTCTCACCCGCCTGTCGTTGATTCGCCGCAGGAGAGGCGAGCCGGAAGAGGGGCTCGAACTCGCTAAGGAGGCGCTCAAGCTCGCGGGCTCGCGGTTCAAGGATTCGGCGGCTGAGGCTGAGCGCGAGTTGGGTCTCTGCGAGGTCGCGCTTGGGTACCCTGAGTCCGCGCTCGATCACTGGCGACGCGCGCTCGAGATGTTCGTGAAGGTGCGGGATCACGAGGAGGTGGCGAAGACCGCACGCCTGATTGGCGACCACCTCGCCGACCTTGGCGACCCCGACGGGGCGGCCGAGGCGTACCGGCGAGGGCTCGCGTCCGTGGAGGAACTCCGCTAACCTTCAAGCCGCCGCAGTGCGTGCTAGCCAGGCCCTGGACGGCGAGTGGCAGGTGATGGATCGTCGGTTGAAGATCGCGCTGCTTCCCGCCGCCCAGAACGTCGGGGCAGCTGAAATCAACTCTGCCCTTCGAGCCGACCGTGCTGCCGACACCGACGTTTCATCGACCCGGTTCAGCGTCAACATTGGCCCTGACGGGGGCAATCTTCAGTCGAAGCCGATATGGATGTGATCCTTGTGGTCCGCGTCTGTAAACCCGAATCCTAGATGAGAACCCGCGCCGAAGGTTAGATGCGCTCCTTACTGGTTGCAGCCAGGAACGCGTTGGACGGCCTCTGACCAGTCGATGTCTGGGCTGATGGCTTGGAGCGAGAACTTGTTCTCAACGAGAGTCCCTAGGAGTTCGGGATATGCCAGCATAAAGAAATCCCAAGCTGTCAGGAATTTCGCACGGACCTTTGGGTCGGTATGGCCTCGCATGTTTTCGTAGATCTCCTGAAGCATCCTGATGTCGAAGACAAGTCTCCAGTGAACATCGGTGTCGCCCAGTATCGACGCTGCTTCACCAGCGATAGGAAACTCTCCATCCGAGTATGTGTAGAGCGATTGGAGGCTTTGGTTTACGTAAACGAAGCTCAGATCATCGCTGTAGCGACTCACAGGGAAGATCTTGTTGCGAGCCAAGGCACTCTCGTGAATGAAGAGACCAGTACTTAGTACCGCCTTTTCCAGGCCGTATGCATCAATCAACGCCTCACCAAAGAAGCGTTCGATACGTTTGAGTCGTTCGTGTTGGAACTCACCATGGAGGAGGACTGCTCTGAAATGGATGCCAGTTCCAATCGTCCTGTAAAGGAGATCCTGAAAGAACTCACATCCAAACATCACGAGGTACTCATGGTCGTGATCTGATTTTGGTTCGGCGCGGTTGTAGACCAATATGGTGTCGGAGAAAACGATCGTCGTGAAGGCGTCGTGACGGTGAACGTTCAACGAATCCAAGGTCCCGTAGAGACTGTGGACCGTTTGACGATCGGTTCGGACCAGGTCCGAGAAACCGAGAATGTCTACGTACAGCAAGTATCGGTAAGTCATCGCGGTGATGAGCGTTTCATCGATCCTGTTGGCACACCGCCCTCACCCAATTCTTGAATGACGAAACCACCGAACTGCTGATTTGGCAGTCTCTCTATGACAAAGGTTCGGTCGAAAAGCGAAGCTCTGTCGATGATCACGATCTCGCGATCCTCTTTGCTTCCTTCGCCAACACGTCCCCTTCTAAAGTCGTGACTTCAGTTACCGATTTGGCTTTCCGCGATTCCTAGACATCCGGCAACCGCTCGTAGGTCGACCCATCGGGGTACGGTCGCGCCTTGGCCACCTCGACGTCAAAAAGCATCGTGTAGCCGCACGTGTGGCAGGTCACCCTCAGGAGCTTCTCCTCGTTCACCCCCACGCGCACCACAACCGGGGGGCGCACCTTCAGCTCCCCGCCGCCTAGGCGACACGTCGGGCAGTTCCTCGTCGAGATACGTGACCATGGATAGTCCAGGGTCGTCCTGTCCATTTCCCTTCCCACCTCCCTACCGGTTCGGTTCTGCTCTGTATGCCTGCAAGAGTCTGGCGGCAATCTCAGCTGCGATCTCCCGCGCACCGCGTGACAAAGCGTCGGCAGGAACCAGGTCCTGCGGCTCTGAGCGGGCGGCATCCTTGCTGCCCGTCCGCACGGTCGTACTC
>DATLGQ010000380.1:0-5264 GCA_035540435.1 Fimbriimonadaceae bacterium | reverse complement strand
GGGTGAGGGGCAATCCAGGCTCGCCAGATAGTCGATCGCCGCCCCCAGCCCGATCACACCTGCGATGTTGGGCGTCCCCGCCTCGAACTTGGCTGGGATGGGCGCGTAGGTGGTTTCTTCAAAGGAGACCGAACGGATCATGTCGCCCCCGCCCTGATAGGGCGGCAAGGCCTCGAGCAGCCGGCGCTTCCCGTAGAGCACGCCGACCCCGGTCGGAGCATAGATCTTGTGGCACGATAGCGTGTAGAAATCGGCGTCGATATCCTGCACATCCACCGCCAGGTGCGGCCCCGCCTGCGCCCCGTCGATGAGCACCAGCGCCCCGACCTCATGCGCCAGGCGGGCCATCTCCTTCACCGGATTGATCGTGCCCAGCGAATTCGAAACATGTACTATCCCGACGAGACGGGTCTTTGGCGAAAGCATCGAGCGGTATGCGTCGAGCAGCACTTCCCCGCTGTCGCTCACCGGGATCGCCCGCACCACCGCGCCCGTTTCCGCGGCCAGCATCTGCCAGGGCACGATGTTGCTGTGGTGCTCCATCGTGGTCACCAAAATCTCGTCGCCGGGCCCCATAACTGGGAGCGCCGGCGTCTCGCCGGCGACGGATTTGGTCGAGGATAGGCCCCTCGTCAGGCGGCCCAGTCCGGTCGACACCAGATTGATGCCCTCGGTGCACCCCTTCGTAAAGATGATTTCGTCGGCTTCAGCAGCATTCAGTAGAGTCTGCACCTTCCCTCTTACCGCGTCATAGCGAGACGTCGCCCTCTGGCTCAGCGTGTGCACGCCACGATGCACGTTCGCATTGTCGTCCTCGAAGAAGCGCTGCACCGCATCCAACACCTGCCGGGGCTTCTGGGAGGTAGCGGCGTTGTCGAGGTACACGAGCGGCGCGCCGTGTACGTCCTGGTGCAGAGCCGGGAAATCGGCCCGGATTGCGTCCACGTCGAGGTTCGAGGTCAAAAGAGCGCTCATTTCAGATCCGCCTCGGTTAGACCAGCTTGCTTGAGGAAGTGCGAGAGCAGTCCCGGCCGCAAGTCTTGCCCAGCATGTATCGGGACTGAGATGCTCACCCGTGAGCCCGCCTTCTTGAAGATATGGTGACTCCCCGATACCCGCACTAACTGCCACCCATTTCGTTCAAGCACTTTGGCAAACTCCTTCCCGGATACCGACCTCATATCGCAAGATCGAAGACCTGGGCGTTGGGCTCAGACGGCGTCGCGTCATCGCCAACCGAGAGAACGCCTTGGATGGCCTCGTACAGGTTTTCCAAAAGTTCCGGCCACGTATCTCCTTGCGTTGCACAGCCGGGAAGGCTCGGCACCTCTGCCCAAAACCCCCCATCTTCTTGGGGATGCACGATTACCCGGACCTTCATGATCGGTCATTCCCTCCCTCGCCGTCCGCTCCACCTTCGTCGCCAACTGCGGTTTCCATAGCGTACGACGCATCGGTCCAATGGACGGGAGGAGTCTGGCGATCAGCTAAGGAATAGGCGAACCAGGCCAATCCGGCGACGCCCGCACTGACGACTCCTGGTCCTAGAAGAAAATTCCCCACCTAGAGCCCCCCCACATCATCGTGCCCGAACCGCATCAGATGCACCCACTCCGCCCGCTGCATCTCAACCAGCTCCGCCGGATTCTCCCGGTGCCGCCTCGCAACCTCATCCACAAAGCCATACGGCTCGTAGCCCGGAAGCGACGCCCACACCGGGTGCGACCCCGCCTGCCGCAGCCAGTACTTGGCGTTCGAGAAATCCCCCTCCCGGCGATGCATGATCGCGTGCCAAAACGAGCCGGTCGGATCATCAATGCCCTGGCTGAGAGCGTGCGACCTCTCCAGCTCGTCCACGTAAAGCCAAACTCCAGCCTGAAGAGCGGGATTCCCGGAGATCATCGGTTGCCGCAGTACCTCTTCAGCCGCTTCCAAAGCCTCAGCCTCGGCGGGCGAAGAAGGAACCAAAGCGGGCATCGCTGCCGTCAGCGGCAGCACTTGAAGCAAGGGCGTTAAGGCTTCGGAAAGCGGAATGGGAAGAGTAAGGTCAGACTGTGTGTTCACAGATCCTTCTCCGTTAGTCCTGCCTGTTTCATAAGGGCGGCCTGGGTGCCAGCCTTGAGTTGCTTGTTCCCGTGGATGGGAATCGTCAATCGAATCCCTGATTTGGCGTAGCGGTGATGGCTACCGCTGACCTTTACAAGGTTCCATCCCTTCCTTTCCACGATCTTCGCTAGCTCCTTGCCGCTGATCGGCTTCACACCGCGAGCTCCAGCACCTGCGTTTTTGCATCCAGTTCCCCCACGGGTACATCCGTGTCCAGCCAAGCATCGATAGCTTCCTTGACATTGGCCACAAGCTCGTCCCAAGTCTCGCCCTCGGTGATGCATCCGGGCAAGCTCGGCACTTCCGCCCAGTAGCCGCCCTCCTCAGCCTCATGCACCAAGACCTTCAGCGTCATAGCCCCCGCGCCTCCGCCAGTTTCTCGTACAGGAGCTGCTCGAGGCCGACCCGCACCGGCTCGACCGTGATCCGCTCCAGCACCTCACTCGCGAATGCGTAAGTCAAAAGCGCCCGCGCTTCCTCCAAGGGAATGCCCCGCGAGCGAAGATAGAACAGAGCGTCCTCCCGAAGCTGCCCGACCGTCGCGCCGTGCGTGCACTTGACGTCGTCCGCAAAGATCTCCAGTTGCGGTTTCGTGTTGATGGTCGCCGTCGGGGAGAGCAGGAGAGCCTGATTGGTCTGCTTCGCGTCCGTCTTCTGCGCGTCCTCGTACACGAAGATCTTGCCGTTGAACACCCCCGTCGAGCGGCCCATCAAGATGCCTTTGTAGACCTCGAAGCTGTGGCAGTTCGCCTTCGCGTGGTCGATCCGGGTCTTGTTGTCGAGCACCTGCTCGCCGTGCGCCACATACACCCCGTCCAGCCGGCTCTCCGTATGCTCGCCGTTCAACCAAAGGTTCACGTCCACCCGCCCGACCCGGCCGCCGAACTGCACGCTGTAGGAGGTGTAGGTCGAGTCGGCCTCCTGATGCACCGCCGAGGTCGCGATGTGAAAGGCCTCGTCGGTCTCGTCTTGAACCCGCACATGCTCGGCCACCCCGTTCGCCTCGACGAACACCTCGGTGACGGCGTTCGTGAAGTACGACCCGGTGAGCCCTACATAGCTCTCGATGACCTTCACCTGCGCGTTCTCACCCACCTCGACGAGCACCCGCGGGTGCGTCACGAAGCCGGCCTGGTCCGCTTTGGTGAGAAACACGATGTGCACCGGGTCCTCGACCACCACGTTCCGAGGCACGCTCAGATACGCGCCCTCCACCAGAAACGCATTGTTCAGGTCCTTGAACCGCTCGTCGTTGGTGCTGCCAAGCTTGCCTTCCAGCGAAGCGATCGAGCCCAGACGCGCCGGCACATCCTCTTGCAACGCAGAGGCCAGGTTGCGAAGAACGACACCCTGCGGCAGACGGGAAAGGT
Source organism: Fimbriimonadaceae bacterium (assembly GCA_035540435.1). GTDB lineage: Bacteria > Armatimonadota > Fimbriimonadia > Fimbriimonadales > Fimbriimonadaceae > DATLGQ01. The sequence goes on along the minus strand of DATLGQ010000380.1, from coordinate 1,788 downwards.
CGCTGAGATGCTCCTGAAACCGCCCATTGACGAAGACTAGGCGAATGGCGCCCGTCAGCCCAAGCGGTAGCCGCTCCAGGTCCGAGGCAACGACGTCGGCTGCATAAGACGGCCGAAGCTCCAACTCCGTGAGCGGCCGCAGGGACGTGTACTTCCACTCCTCGTCCTTATGGGTCGGCCAACCGGCCGCCTCGAACCGAGCCAAGGACAGCCGCCGCAACTCGTGCAAAGCCGCCCCGCCGAAGGAAGCCAGTTCGCTCTCGCGCTGCTGGAAGTGCTCGCCAAAGATCGTGTTCGCTCTCTCCTGAAGTTCGATCATGGCTCAGGCCCTCGCGGCGACTTCCTCCTCCAACCAGCCGTACCCCTTCTCCTCCAGCTCCAGCGCAAGCTCCTTGCCGCCCGAGCGGACGATCCGTCCTTCCATCAGGATGTGCACGAAGTCGGGCACGATGTAGTTCAGCAGCCGCTGGTAGTGCGTGATGACGAGGAAGCCCCGATCCTGCGCCCGTAAAGCATTGACTCCGTCGGCGACGATCCGCATGGCGTCGATGTCGAGGCCGGAGTCGGTCTCGTCCAGCACCGCGATCCGGGGCTCCAGCACCGCCATCTGAAAGATCTCGTTGCGCTTCTTCTCGCCTCCCGAGAAGCCCTCGTTGACGCTTCGCTGCAGCAGCGTCGGGTCGAGGTCGAGCAGCTTCATCTTGTCCTTGATGAACGCCATGAACCGCAGCGGGTCCATCTCCGGCACGCCCCTGTGCTTGCGGATGGCGTTGACGGCCGCGCGCAGGAAGTAGGTGTTCGTGACGCCCGGGATCTCGACCGGGTACTGAAAGGCCAGGAAGAGGCCCTCGGCCGCCCGTAGCTCGGGGTCCATTTCGAGCAGGTCCTCACCGAAGAACGTGATCTGACCCTCGGTGACCTCGTAGGCGTCCTTGCCGGCGATGACGCTGGCCAGCGTGCTCTTGCCGGACCCGTTCGGCCCCATGATGGCGTGGACCTCGCCGGGCTTGACGGTCAGATCGATGCCCTTGAGGATTTCCTTGTCTTCGACTCGTGCGTGCAGGTTTTGAATTTGAAGCATAGGGTTCGCTGCCCCGCGCCCCGGCTCGCCTGGGAGATGGTCGCGGTTCGTCTACCGCTATTGTGGAAGAAAGTTGACTCGGAAGTCCACTTTGCCCCGCCGCCCCGGGCTTCATCCTTTTCATCCTTTTCACGCTTTTCACTTCGCATTTCTGGATCGCGCCAGTACCTTAGTCGCCGTTTCCCCTGGGGTCGCGTGGGAATCTGACGACCATTTGAACCTGATTTCTTACGATCATCGTTCACACGGGCTTTGTGGGTTCGGTCTTTGTGAAGTGCGACACGTTGACATCCGCACCGGGGCATGCCGTTTGCTACCGCCCCTATCCATGAGTAGCTGGGATGCGGAAACGTCAACCTCCGATCTTTGGAATCCGGGGCAGGCGTTTGGAGTTTGGTCGCACGGCTGGAGTTTGTTGGATGCGACTCCACAGGGGGACCCCGGAGGCAACAACTGCTGGGTGGGTTCTTGTCCAATGCGGCTCCGACCTCTCTGTTACACTTGGGGCATGGACCTAAACGAGGTGATGTTCAGCGCAGCGAGCTATCTCGCGGAGGGTGGCGAGCGAGAGGCGCTTTCGATGCTGATTCGTTGCGGGGCGGAGTACCAGCACGAGACCCGCGACTCACGCGAGACGATCATCCTGTACGCGCCTCGGGACGTGTTTGACCGGTTTAACGACGAGAACAACGAGCACGCTCGTCAAC
>DATLGQ010000379.1:0-5368 GCA_035540435.1 Fimbriimonadaceae bacterium | reverse complement strand
GCCCTCTTCGAGCTCGCCCTCAAATCGAGTAGGGACTACCTCGGCCTGGAGTCCTCGCTCGCCCAGGTATTGCGCAACGATAGCGGAGTAGCCATGGGTGACCCAGATGCGCTCGGCTCCGGTCGCATCGATGGCGCCCAGCAGGGACGGCCAGTCCACATGGTCGCTCAGCACGAAGCCCCGGTCGATGGCCCGTCGTCGGCGGGCGCCCCGGATGGCCATCCAGCCAGAGCAAAAGGCGGTGACGCTGTCGCCGAACTTGCGCATCCAGGGCGTGGCATGGGCGTTAGGGGGTGCGACGACGATCGCGCTCGACCAGTCGTACCCTCGCGGCACTTCGCTGGTGGTCTTGGTCGGCGGGAGCTCGACTCCGCAGGCGCGGTAGGCGCCATTGAGGTTCTGGACCGCGCCATGACAGAAGATAGGGCCGATTGTGGGATCGAGGCCGGATAGGATGCGCTGGGCCTTGCCCAAGGCGTAGCCGTAGATGATCGAGCATTGTCCTGCCTGTTGGTTGCGGCGCCACCAGGCGTTGATCTGGTCGAAAACCAGTTGCTCGCCGGGCCAGCGATAGATAGGAAGCCCGAAGGTCGACTCGGTGACGAAGACGTCGCAACGAAGTGGCTCGAAGGCCTTGCACGTCCGGTCCGGCTCGGTCTTGTAGTCGCCGCTGACCACCCATACCTGCCCCTTGTGCTCGATCCGTACCTGGGCAGATCCCAGGATGTGGCCCGCCGGATGCAGGCTGACCTTGACCCCAAAGATTTCGAGCGTCTCGCCGTACTCCAAGGTGTCGATCTTGGCCAAGGGTCCTAGCCTCAGGCGCAGGACGCACTCACCTTCAGGGCTGGAGAGGTAGCGCCGCATGCCGTAGCGGGCATGGTCGGAGTGTCCATGGGTGATGACGGCCCGTTCGACGGGGCGCCACGGATCGACGTAGAAGCCTCCCGCCTCGCAGTACAGGCCGCTGTCGGTGACGGTGAGAAGGTCGCGGGCCATGGCGGGAGTGGGTGTTGGGGTTAGGTGTTGGGTGTTTGGCGCTCGGCATCAGAATACACATGTGATTGGACGCACGACCCTCTCCTCCTTGCCTTACTTGCGCGACTACCGCAGCCGCCGATCCTCCAGCTACGATCCCGCCGGCAACAACAACGACTGGTGGACCTTCGAGCCGGGACAGGAGCGGGTGCTGCTCGACGAAGCCAATGCCGGCTGCGTCAAGCACATCTGGATGACCGTCGGCGGCGATGACGAATTCCCCCGGAAGCTGGTGCTGCGCATGTGGTGGGACGGAGAAGAGTCGCCGTCGGTGGAGTGCCCACTGGGCGACTTCTTCGGCATCGGCCACGGCAAGTTCACCAATTTTGTTTCCCTGCCGCTGCAAATGAGCCCTCAAGACGGGCGCGGCATGAACTGCTGGTGGCCCATGCCCTTCGATCAAGCCAGAATCAGCATCACCAACGAGAGCGAGAGCAGCGTCAACGTGTACTTCTACATCGACTGGGAGGAGTATCCGCAGAGTTCAGTGGGTAGCGCGCAGGGGGCCGGACCCGAACACCGAACACCAAACACCCCTTCTTCCCAAGCCGCCCGCTTCCACTGCCAATGGCGCCGCGAGGCCCGCACCGAAGGCTGGCTGACCGAACGCCTGAACAACGAAAACCTCTGGGATATCTGGTCGAGACGCCCCAACACCAGTGGCGAAGACAACTATGTGATCTTGGAGGCGGAAGGGGACGGCGTCTACGTCGGCTGCCACCTGGATGTGGACGTGTTCGAGCGGCAGGGCAACGACTGGTACGGCGAGGGCGACGACATGATCTTCGTGGACGGCGAGCCCTGGCCCCCTTCACTGCACGGCACCGGCACCGAGGACTACTTCAACACCGCGTTCTGCCCGCGCGAGATCTATCATGCCCCCTATCACGGGGTGACCCTCTACTCAGGCAACTCCGACTGGCCGTGGGGTGGTAAGAACTCGACGTATCGGTATCACATCGAGGACCCGATCCGGTTCCGCAAGTCGATCCGGGTGACGATCGAGCACGGCCACGCCAACAAGCTCTCCAACGACTATTCGTCCACGGCCTACTGGTATCAGCACGAGCCGCACAAGCCCTTCCCGCCGCTGCTGCCGGTGAGCGAGCGCATGCCTCGGCCCGATCCTTTGTAGAACACAGTTGTTAGAATGGGTCGATGAGCGAGAGGCGGCGGCTCCTGGACGTGCCCCCGGTGGAGGGATTTGGTTTGGAGGTCGGGGCGTTACTGGCCTGCCTCGACGAGAGCACGGCCGAGTGGCGCGAGAACCTGGGCGAACCGCCGGTGGAGGCGATCGTTTGGCAGCCCGCTGCGGGCTTCCACAGCATCGGCGGGGTGTTGCTGCACCTGATCGATGTGGAAGCGTATTGGTTTGAGACTTTCGCGGCCGGGCGTGCCCGTCCACCCGGCGAAGCCGAAGCCCTGATGTCGGAGTCGACGCACCAGTACGGCGTTCAATGGCCTGTGCCACCCTCAGAGCCCATCGCTTGGTACCTGGACCTGCATGACCGCGTTCGCTCGCGCGTTCGACGGGGCCTGCGCGACATCGACCCGCAGCAGGTCCTTGCGCGGAAGCACTACGACGCAACCCTTCGCTGGGTGGTGGCGCATGTGGCCGGGCACGACGCCTACCACGGCGGCCAGGCTGTGCTCCTGCACGAGCTTTGGAAAAAGATGAAGTAACGGCGCGGCTGAACGTCAGTGCAGACCCATTGCCGCCTTGACCTCAGCAAGGGTCTGGGCGGCGAACTCGCGCGCCTCCTCGGCCCCCTTTCCCAAGATCTTCTCGATCGTCCCATCGTCGAGCTCTGCCCGCCGCTGACGAATCGGTCGCAGGGTCTCGTTCAGGATCTCGGTCAGTTCGCGCTTGTTCTGAACGCATCCCCGCACCCCTTGCCGGTCCTCCTCCCACTGCTGCTCCCAGTGCGGCGAGTAGAGCTTTAGGTACTGGCAGACGGCACAGCCTTCTGGCACACCCGGATCCGTCTTCTTGATCTTGGTAGGAGTTGTGAAGGCGCGCTTGATCTTCTCGGCGGTTTCATCCTCAGAGTCGTTCAGGTAGATGCCGTTGTCGTAGCTCTTGGACATCTTGCGCAGCACGCCATGCTCGTCCGCGTCCAAACCAGGAACCTTGGCCCGCGTCTCGTCTTCCGGGATCAGGTAGCGATAGGGCTGGAAGACCTCCACTCCATAGAGGTTGTTGAAGCGCCGCCCGATATCGTTGCCGATCTCGAGGTGCGGCGCCTGGTCCCGCCCGACCGGTACCCCGTACGGCTTGTAGAGGAGGATGTCGGCCGTCTGCAGGACCGGATATCCGAGGAGGCCGTATGGCTCGCGTTCGGCGCCTTCGAGGTCCTGCTGCTTCTCCTTGTAGGTGGGAACACGCTCCAGCCAGCCGAGCGGTGTGATCATCGAGAGCAGAAGATGGAGCTCCGCGTGCTCCCGCACGTGGCTCTGGACAAAGACGGAACTGCGATTGGGGTCGATGCCGGCGGCCACGAAATCCTTCGCCACTTCGCGCGCGTTGCGGCTGACCTCGCGCGAGTCCTCATACATCGTGGTCAGCGCGTGCCAGTCCGCGACCATGCAGTAGAGCTTGTAGCCCTGGTTTTGTAGGTCGACCCAGTTCTTGAGGGCGCCCTCATAGTTGCCCAGATGGAGCTTGTCGGTGGTCGCACGCATGCCCGACAGGATGCGGTTGTTGGTCATGGTCAATAGATGGGCATGGGAATGCCGGTAAGAAATCTAAAGGTCGCGTTGATGGGCGGGCCAATGATCATGCTGAGCAGGCTGCGCCCCTGTCCCATCTGCCCCAGGAGGACGAGGCCGAGAAGCAGGAAAGTCCCGTAGGTTCGGTTGAACATGTACCACCTGATCTGCACGGGCTCAGGCATGAACGAGCCGGCGAGCCAGTGGCCGTCGAGAGGCCCGAGCGGGATCAGGTTGAAGAAGCACAGAGCGAGGTTGATCATCACGCCGTAGAGCAGCAGCTGCCCGATGAAGCCCGAACCTGCCTGGAGTAGTTCCGAGTCCGACCTTAGCAAGAGCCGGAGGATGAGCGCGTAGACGGTCGCCTGCAAGATGTTGCTGATGGGGCCTGCTGCGACTGCGGCGAAATGGTCCCACCTTGGGTTGCGCATCTTCCGCGGGTCCATCGGCACGGGTTTGCCCCACCCGATGCCGAAGCCGGTCAGGGACGTGAAGATGATCATCAACGTGCCGATCGGGTCGAAGTGCTTGGTGAGGTTGAGAGTCACGCGCCCGTAGTAGCGAGGCGTCGGATCACCGGCCACATCGGCGAACTTCGCGTGGGCGTACTCGTGCAGCCCGATCGCGAAGAAGATCACGATCGCAATGGCGAGGATGGTCTGCGGAGGCGGCAGTTCCAACTACAGATCCTCCGGCACAATCTCTCGCGCCAGCATCTCGTCCCAGGTCTCTTGGCGCTGGATCAAGACGTCTCGCCCGTCGGTGCGGATGAGCGCGGTGGCGGGCCGAGGAAATCGATTGTAGTTGCTGGCCATCGAACTGTTGTAGCCGCCTGTGCAGAGCACCTGAAGCAAGTCACCTTCGCTCAGGTCCCCCGGCAAGAGCACGTCCGGGAAGAGGGTGTCGGACTCACAATGCTTGCCGGAGATGGTGAACTGCTCGAGCGACGTGCTGCGGCCCCGGGACCCCACGAGCTCGACCTGGTACTTGGCTCCGTAGAGAGCAGGACGCGGGTTGTCGCTGAGGCCACCATCCACGCAGGCGTAAGTTCTCTCGCCGCGACCTGGCGCGGGGACCGTCTTCACGACCCCGACCCGGTAGAGCGTCACACCGGACTCCGCCACCAGGGCTCGGCCAGGTTCCTGTGCCAGCCTCGGCGTGAGGCCAGAGCCCTCGAGGCCGCATAGGATCGCCTCCACCACCAAGCGAGAATAAGATTCGACCTCCATCGGCTGATCGGCGTCGGTGTAGCGCACGCCGAGCCCGCCCCCCACGTTGAGCAGGCTCGCTTCGAAGCCGTGACGGCGCTTCATCTCCGCCGCAAAGCGCGCGATCAACTCGCCGCCCGATCGCTGGGCTTCAGGATCGAGAAGCTGCGAGCCGACGTGACAGTGGAAGCCGATCAATGGCAACCCGAGCTCAAGGCACCGCAGGACTGCCGCTTCCGCCGATCCATTGGCAATGTTGAAGCCAAACTTGGTGTCGGCTTGGCCGGTGCTGATCTTGTGGTGCGTGATCGGATCGACCCCGGGCGCCAGTCTCAGGACCACCTTCGTCGCCGGTTCAAGGCTTTGGCCGATCAGCTCACGGACGAGCTCGATCTCTGAGTGGTGGTCGACGA
>DATLGQ010000378.1:0-3132 GCA_035540435.1 Fimbriimonadaceae bacterium | reverse complement strand
CCCTTTGCTCTTAGCGTCGAAGCGGTGAGTGGCTGACCCCCACCCTGCCCTCCCCCTCTGGAGGGGGAGGCGTCCGGCAGGCGCTTGTGCCCCACGGTGTAGGCCACGATGTCCTCGATCTGCTCCTCGCTGTAGCCGAGCTTGCGGAGGGCGGGCGGGATGGACTGATTGATGATCTTGAAGTAGCCGCCGCCGGCGAGCTTCTTGAACTTCACGAGCGCGAAGTCGGGCTCGACGCCGGTGGTGTCGCAGTCCATGATCAGGCCGATGGTGCCGGTGGGGGCGAGGACGGTGACCTGGGCGTTGCGGTAGCCGTGCTTCTCGCCAAGCTCCAGGGCGCGGTCCCACGCCTCCCGGGCGGCCTTGAGCATGTCGGTGGGGCACTCGTCGGGGTCGATGCCGACCGGCTTGATGCTGAGGCCCTCGTAGTCGGCGGCGTTGTAGGCGGCGCGGCGATGGTTGCGGATGACCCGCAGCATGTTGTCCTTGTTCGCCGGGTAGCGGGCGAATGGGCCTTGCTCCTTGCTGATTTCGGCGCTGGTGGCGTAGCTTTCGCCGCCGAGGATGCTGGTGAGGGCGCCGGCGATGGCGAAGCCCTGGGGGCTGTCGTAAGGAATGCCCATCTGCATGAGCAGTGCGCCGAGGTTGGCGTAGCCGAGGCCGAGGGTGCGGAAGTCGTAACTGAGCTGGGCGATCTCCTTGGAGGGGAACTGCGCCATCAGCACGCTGATCTCGAGCACGATCGTCCAGAGGTGGATGGCGTGCCTGTAGCCATCGAGGTCGAAGGCGCCGGTCTTGGGGTCGTAGAACTTGACCAGGTTGATGCTGGCCAGGTTGCAAGCCGTGTCGTCGAGGAACATGTACTCGGAGCACGGATTGCTTGCATTGATTCGACCGTCGGCCGGGCAGGTGTGCCACTCGTTGATGGTGGTGTCGTACTGGACGCCGGGGTCGGCGCTGGCCCAGGCGCTGTAGCAGACGTCCTCCCAGAGCTCCTTGGCCTTGACCGTCTTGGCGACCTTCTTGTCGGCCCGCTTGACAAGGTTCCAATCCTTGTCCTGCTCGACGGCCTGGAAGAACTCGTTGGGGACGCGCACGGAGTTGTTGGAGTTCTGCCCGCTGACGGTGAGGTAGGCCTCGGACTCGTAGCCGGTGTCGTAGGTTTGGAACTCGATGCCGGTGACGCCCTGGCCGGCTAGCTGGAGGGCTCGCTGGATGTAGTTCAGGGGCACCATGGCCTGTTTGGCTTCGGCGATGGCTTGACGCAGAGCTGGGTTGGTGCGGGGGTTCGTGTTGATCGCGCCCGAGCCTGGCGCGGTACCCACGGGCGAGCCGCCCGTGCCACACGCCCGGATCACGGCATTGAGGTGCTTCTCGCAGAGCTGCGAGCCGGCGACGAGGGCGGCGACCTTCTGCTCCTCTACCACCTTCCATTTGATGAAGGTCTCGATGTCGGGATGGTCCATGTCGAGGCAGACCATCTTGGCAGCCCTTCGGGTCGTGCCGCCCGACTTGATCGCGCCGGCGCTGCGATCGCCGACCCGGAGGAACGACATGAGGCCGCTGGACTTTCCGCCTCCGGAGAGCCGCTCGTTCTCGCCGCGGATCTTGCTGAAGTTGGTGCCGACGCCGCTGCCGTACTTGAAGATGCGGGCCTCGCGGGTCCAGAGGTCCATGATGCCGCCCTCGTTGACGAGGTCGTCCTTGACGCTGAGGATGAAGCAGGCGTGGGGCTGCGGGCGCTCGTAGGCGTTCTTGGAGTGGGTCAGCTTGCCCGTCTTGGGGTCGACGTAGGTGTGGCCCTGCGGCACGCCTTCGATGCCGTAGGCGTAGTGGAGGCCAGTGTTGAACCACTGGGGGCTGTTGGGCGCGGCGATCTGCTTGGCCAGCATGTGGCAAAGCTCGTCGTAGAACGCCTGGGCGTCTTCGGGGGTGTCGAAGTAGTTGTGGGTTTCCCCCCAGTGACGCCAGCATCCGGCGAGGCGATGGAAGACCTGGCGGGAATCGGTCTCGTGGTCGGCGGCTTCGTCGCCGAATCCGGACAAGTGCTTCTCACCCTTGCCGCTCTTCAACCCGGCCTTGCGGAAGTACTTCTGGGCGAGGATGTCGGTGGCGACCTGGCTCCACTGGCCCGGCACCATGACGTTCTCCATCAGGAAGACGCTGGAACCATCGGGGTTCTTGATCTCGCTCTTGCGAGGCTCGAAGTCGATGCCCTCATAGGGGCCGGTCTTGGTGAAGTAGCGGGAGATTTTCATGGCGGAAGTTGTTAGGTGTTAGGTGTTCGGTCTTAGGTGTTCGGGGTTCGGGGTTCGGTGCCAGGTGTTCGGGGTTCGCAGTCAGAGGTCGGGGTTCGCCTACCGAATACTCTGCTAACTGTTCCTTCACCAACCCAGCCCGGCGGCGGCGGTAGGTTATCAAGCTGTTCAACTCTCGCGAAGCATGGTTCAGTGCTTCGAGCAAAGTGCGGGCTTCGTCTGCGGAGATCAAAGCTCGTTCTCCCGCACGTTCTAGCCAGTATCGAGCCTCTCTAGCAGACTCTCGCGCGATCGTGAGGAACTGGATTCCTTCTTTGTCTCCGAATCGTCCATCAGCCTCGGCCATGTTCGCCCCTACGCTGTCTAGCGCTCGCACCAGTTGTTTGCCAACTGTGTCTTGTGCAAACCGATCCCAGGATCGCGTGAGATTCCAGACGGAGTTGCTCAAGGAAACGAAGCGGCGAAAAACAGAAGTTTCTTCAATAGGTAGATGCCCAGGCATGGCGCTACTACCAGGGGTTGATGTCGGGCGACTCATGGCAGATGCTCCGGACGCTCCCCCCGAACACCCAACACCGAACACTCATACCCCTCGATACTCTTACCGAGCTCGATGAAGTCCTGAAGGCTGGCGAACTCCTGATAGACGCTCGCGTATCGCACGTACGCGATGGGATCGATCATCTTGAGCGCCCGCATTACGCGGTCGCCGATCTCCCGGCTGCTCACCTCATCCTCGAACTCCTGGAACACGTCCCGCTCGATGAACTCGGCTGCCTCTCGCACGGTCTCGACAGGGACAGGACGCTTCCCGCAGGCGATGAGCATCGATCCGAGCACCTTCTCGCGGTTGAATTCTTCCCGCGTGCCGTCG
>DATLGQ010000377.1:0-2499 GCA_035540435.1 Fimbriimonadaceae bacterium | reverse complement strand
GCGTCGTTCCCAGCATACCCGCGGAGCCGGGGCTGGTTTTAAGGGCGCGAAGTGCGACGCGTCCCCGCTCGCAAGGTTGCCGGCGAAACGGGGTGCGCAGCGACGTTAGCGACTGTCTCAGATGACTAGCCCAAGTCGCCCAGTACTGGAGGAAGTACGGCGCGGTCGCTACCCTGAGAATGACGTGTTAGCATCAGATGCATGCGCACCACCATCAGCCTTGATGACGACGTGCTTTTAGCCGTCAAGGAGAAGGCCCGCCGGGAGAAGCGAACGGCAGGGGAAGTCCTATCAGAGCTCGCTCGCCAAGCCTTGACCGGTCAGGTCGGGGCGGAAGTCAACCGGCCGGATGATGGTTTCCTCGGGTTTTCTCCATTTCCCCACCGAGGGGCCGCGGTATCGAATGACCTCATCGACAGGATTCGGGAAGAAGAAGGGGATTGAGTCGCGCGCTCCTGGACGTCAACGTCCTCATTGCGCTACTGGACAGCGATCACACCGACCACGGGCTGGCACGAGACTGGCTTCGGGCCGAGATCGCCCACGGCTGGGCATCGTGCGCGCTCACAGAGAACGGCTTTGTCCGGGTCGTCAGCCAGCCCGGATACCCGAGTCCTGTATCGCCAAGTGAGGCCATTAAAAGATTGCGTGCCGCGGCGGCAACCGCTCACCATGAATTCTGGCCGTGTTCGGTGAGTCTGCTCGATGCAGCCCGGATCGATGGGACCCGCGTCCATGGGCCACGGCAGGTCACCGACCTCTACCTTTTGGCCCTTGCGGTTGAGCACGGAGGTCGCTTCGTAACCTTCGACCGATCAATACCTTTATCGGCCGTTCCCGGGGCGTCCCAGGAGAATCTCACCGTCCTTTGAGCCTGGTCATCCACCCGCGCCGACTGCCTTTCTTGCGGATAAGAGCGCTCGCTACCGTCGGGCCCCCGGGCCGAGCCCTTCACTAAGGGGAGCTTCAGTCGGAAACGCCGGGAAGCGTCGAATGCTCAGGGTTCCCAGCTCCAAGTTGTGGGCTTCGGCAGTCGCGCCGATGAGGTAGTAGGCGAGGTCTATCCCCACGGTGGGAGCCGCTATGTTGGCGAAGGTGGCTACGGACTGGGCCCGTCAAGCACACGCTTGACGTCCTCGCTGCATCCGAACTGCGTGAGTTGGGTCACAACCAACGCGACATCTTTCGCAGCAGCTTCGGTCTCTGATGAGTATTCGCCATGATCTCTTTGCGCCTGATCGCGCAACTCACGAACACGATTCAGTCGTTCGGGCGTTTCGGCTGTACAACCGCGCCAGTCGGAACCGGTCCCCCCAAGGTTGCCCCCGGTACAAGGAACGTTGCCGTCTCCGGTATCCGAGCAGATGGGGAGCGATTCATCGGCGGCAACGCATATCTCGCCTCCTTCGGCGTCCATGCCGAGCAGACACCCCTCCGGGTATTTCGACTCAATTGCGCTCGCATCGGGAGCGTTCTCAGCGGACTCGGTACAAGCCACCAACAGCAACAGCCCTAGCGCTAGGATCCACGACCTGCTCATCCGCCTACCCTACGCCGGGCAGGATCGACCCGCTTCTTCGTCTTCGGCTGATCCCTACGAAAGCTTTTTGCGAATCAGGCCGCTGACCACCTTCGGGTTGCCCTGGCCCTTGGTGGCCTTCATCACCTCGCCCATCAGGAAACCGAACGGCTTGTTGTCTCCAGCCTTCAGGCGCTCGGCTACGTCCGGGTTGGCCTCCAGCACCGCGTCGATCGCAGCTTCCAGCGCACCCTCGTCGGAGACCTGCTTGATCCCGGACTCCTCGGCGATCTCCTTCGGGCTCCTCCCGGTCTCGATCATCTTCTGCAAGACCTGCTGGCCCTGGCTCTTGGACAGGGCGCCTTCGGCCACCATATCCACCAGTTCCGCCAGGTTCTTTCCCGTAAGCGGCGGGTTCTTCGTCCCCTCCGGCACCGCCGCAAGCAGAGCCATCAGGTCGTTGGTCACCCAGTTCGACACCTGTTTGGCATCTGCCTTCTTCGCCGCCGCCAGGGCCTGTTCGAACAGGTCGCCCAGCGCCTTGGTCGACCGCAGGACCCCGGCGTCGTAGGGCGTCAAGCCCAGCTCACGCTCGTACCGCTTCGCCCGCTCGATCGGCAGCTCGGGCTGCTCCTCACGCAGCTGGCGCAGCCACTCCACCGCCGGCTCCAGCGGCACCAGGTCGGGCTCGGGGAAGTACCGGTAGTCGAACGCCTCCTCCTTGGTCCTCAGCTCCTGGGTCTTGGCCGCCTTCTCGTCCCAGTGCCTGGTCGACTGGGTGATGGTCCCGCCGGCCCGTAGGACCTCGCGCTGGCGGCGCTCCTCGTACTCCAGCGCCCGGTAGACCGACCTCAGGGAGTTCATGTTCTTGATCTCCACCTTGCGGCCCCGCTCCCCCGGCGGGGCGACCGAGATGTTGGCGTCGACCCGCATCGAGCCCTCCTCCATCCGCACGTCGGAGACTCCGAGGTATTCGAGGA
>DATLGQ010000376.1:0-2839 GCA_035540435.1 Fimbriimonadaceae bacterium | reverse complement strand
GCCTTCTCCGTCCTCTCGAACATCGCATCGGCGTCTTTCAATTGCTGCTCCAGCTTGTTGCGGGCTTCCGCCTCCACCTTTGCCTGGGTCGAACCGGGCTCGGCGTCGCTCGTGAGCCGCTTCATCAGCTGCTGCTTGTACTCGGTCCAGGCCTTCTCGCCACCCTTGGCCATGAGGGAGCGCTTCATGGCCGCGAGTGCGGTGACGTCCTGGGCATGGGCTACCCCCTTCGTCTTGGCTCCGGGAATGTTTGCCAGCGCATCGCCGCCGGTGTAGGTGTAGGCGTTGGTGTCGATCGCCTTGCCGGGGTCCGCACCGCCCAATTGCTCGCGCATGAGCTGCATCAGCTTTTGGGCAGCCAAGCCGCTTTCGCGTACGGCGGCGCCGATCTGCTCCGGGGTCTGTGGCTTCTCCTTGGGCAGGAACGTGATGTCTACATCGCTGGTGAAGCCGGTCGTGCCCTTGTTATCCGGAGCGACGGTCGGATGATCCTTGAGCACCTGCGCCATGGCCGCTTCCTGAATAGCGTTCCTGGTTTTGGTGAGCTGGGCAACCTGCTCAGGGGTGAGCTTGCCTTCTTCCGCCATGGCCTTGAGCTTCTTCCAGCCCTTCTCTTTGATGAGCTGGCGAGCTTCAGCGTCGGCGGCAGCCTCTTTGGCCTTCGCCGAGGCCTCTTCTTCCTCTGCCTTTTTCTTGGCGGCTGCCTCGTCTTCGTCCGCCTTCTTCTTGGCGGCGGCATCGTCATCGTCGGTTTTCTTGACCGGCGCGCCTTCGTCCTCCGGCTTCTTGACGGTGGTTCCCTCTTCGTCCTGCTTCTTCGGCGCGGCGCCCTCTTCGTCCTTCTTGACGGTCGTGCCACCCTCCTCCTCGCCGGTCTGCTTGCGAGGCCGCGACTTGGCCTTATCGATGATCGTCATGACGACGTCCTTGATAGCCCCCAGTAGGGCCTTGGTAGCGGCGACGATGCGCTTCTGGCGCTCCTCAGGGGTGGCGTTCTTGTCGGGGTTGTAGATAGCGTTGTAGAGCTCTCGGGCATGCAACATGACCGTGCCCACCTGGAGGAGGGGGATCGCAACTGCGCCGAGCTTCTGCCAGGCCTTGCTGCCCTTGATGCCGAGCACGGACATGAAGAGTCCGAAGAGCCCAACCGCCAGGTCCTTGTAGTCGCTCTCGGTGGCCTTATAGTTCGGCCGGTTCAGCTTCTCGATCGTCTCGGCGATGCTCTTGACGTTGCCTGCCGCGCCGATGATGTTGAGCGCGATCTGCACCTCCTTTGCGCCGATCGCCGCCAGCGCCACCTGCGTTGCTATCGAACCTTCGAGTTCCCCGATCTCGTAGGCGCTGAAGACCCAGAACTCCTGCTTGTTCGGATCGACGCCCGCCAGCTTGCCGTACTTGGCGGCGCCCCAGTCGAAGGCGCTTGCGACGGACTCGGTGATGGACATCGGCTTGTCCTTCGAAGCCAGTCCGATCTGCTCCCACATCTTTCGGCGCTGGCCGGAGGGCGACAGATCGTCCATCAGCTTGGCAGCCTTGATCAGGGTCTCGTCCTTGATCGGCAGCGGCACGCCCGTCTTCTTTGCGGCCCAGATCACGCCCTCGGCGCCGAGGGTGAAAGCCTTACTCTGAATGTGCTCGACCCATAGCAGGGTGTCGATGATGCCGGTGAGCTCCCCGACGACGCCCTTGATCACGCCGATCTTCTCGAGCGTCCCACGCTCGCTCGACTTCGAGTCGTCGCCGATCGCCCACTTGATGACCTGACCGCCGGGGATCCACGACCACGGGTCGGTGAGGCTTCCGAGAGAGGGGCCGAAGCCAGGGACGATGAAGCCTTGGACCGCGGCCGGCGTGGGCGTCGCCGCCGAGGGTGGGGGAGCCTCTGCCAGACCGGCGGCCGCCATCACCCGCAAGCGCATGCTGTCCACGATGGCTTGCCCCCAAAGGATGGCCGCCTCTTGGTCGCTGAGCTGCGTCAGATCCAGTTCGAGATCGATCTCCACCGACTCAATGCTCGCGGAACCCATCCGCCCGTCGGAGGACATCATCCGCTGGGCCTCGAGAAGTGCCATGTCCCCGATCCGATCCAGGCGCTCGAGCTCGCTAGGGGTCACCCCTGCGTCGAGGGCCTCGTATAAGGAGTGGAAGTTTTCGACGAACAGGCCATCTCGACGCCCGCGGCTCGCAAGGAACCTCTCGGCTGTTTGCTGAGCCTCCTGCTCCATCTCGTCGCCGCCTCGTTCGGTGAAGAAGCGGGCTTTGTCTCCTCTCTGCCCCGTCTGCTGCACCACGTGGGTTAGCTCGTGAGCCAAGAGAGCCTGACCGGAGGCGGTAGAGGGATCGTACTGATTCGCGGCAAAGACGACGTCGCGGCCCACCGTGAAGGCTCTCGCCCCGATCTCACCCGCGAGCGAAGCCGCCGCCGGACCCGTATGGATGCGCGCCATGCTGAGGTCGCCGCCAACATGAGGCTCCATCTCCCCCCTGAGCCCGGAATCTAGAGCCGACCCTGGTCCTGATTCCTGGACCCGAGCGCTCATCAGATCGGCGTCGACGTCGCCGGCGGGACCTGCCCCCGCGACCTCTGCCCGCTGAACCGCATTGACTCGATGGAAGAAAGAGTCGTTGAGACGGCCAAGCAGGCCGCCCATTGCCATAAGGCCGCCGCCGGCGCCTCGGAAACCCCGATCCAGCGAGTTCCACCGCATGAACCCGGGCAGGAAGGGTAGGTTCGGCATGGCTCGCATGGAGCGGTCGACCGCGTTGTAGCCGGTGCCGACCATGTCGGCCACTGCGCCGCCGATCCCGCGGGTGATGCCGAAGCCGGTAGCCATAAGCG
>DATLGQ010000375.1:0-3964 GCA_035540435.1 Fimbriimonadaceae bacterium | reverse complement strand
GAGTATCCACGGGTCGGCCGCATCGTCGGCGCGTTTGGCCTTAAGGGCCAGGTGAAGGTGGAGCCCCTGACCGAGTTCCTGGCGCGCTTCGAGCCCGGCTCCGTGTTCCGTGTCGGGGATCGCGAGCTTGCCCTGGAGCAGAGCCAATGGCACAAGGGGCGGCTTCTCCTCAAGCTGGAGGGCATCGACCGGGTCGAGGACGCCGAGGCGCTTCAGTGGGCGTACCTGGAAACCCAGGAGGAAGACATGCCTCCTTTGGAGGAAGACGAGTACTTCACCAAGGACCTGATCGGGATGGCTCTCGTGACGCACGATGGCCGGGCCCTCGGATATGTCGACCAAGTCCTGCCCATGCCGGCGCACGACGTGCTGGTGTCAGGCTCTTTGATGATCCCGGCAGTCAAACAGTTCGTGAAGAGCGTGGACCTGGAGCAGCGCCGGATCGTCGTGGAGCTGATCGAGGGCATGGAGGAAGCTTCCTAGCTTCCGCTGGAGATCCAGGTGCTCAGATGCATCGGCAGGTCCTGCGCCGGTACCGGCTTTTTCTGCACGGTTGGCGCGGCAGTCGTGGATTTGCGTTTGCGGATTCTGTCGAGCAGCCCTTGGGCGGGCGGCTTGTCCTTCTTCGTCATTGCTCAGGCTCCTTTGCCTCAAGCCGTGCCGCAACCGGGGCACGGGGCATCGATCAAGTATCGGTTCCTGAAGTGACATCCTGAAGGCTGGTAGAAGTTCCGGATAGCCTTCTCAGCCCCTAGCGCCCGAACACCCACTCCCGAGAGTGGGGGCCGCCGCGATGGGTGTAGATGGCGTTCCATTCGCGCTTTCCGGCCAGATACTCTTCGAGCCGGTCGATCGAGAGCACCAAGTGGTCATCCATGCGGGCGAGCGCGTCGATGCCCGCCTTCCGACACCCCTCGGCGAGTATCCGGAGGCTGTCCTTCGTCGGACGGTCCATGAGGTTGTGGAGATCGATCGGTATTCGGTAGATGATCGGGTGCAGGCGTCGGGACCTCGTTTGAAGGGAACCGTCATGATCACCTCCTTGCTGCGACCTCCAGGTCGGCGCGCGATGAAGGTTAGGCGCATGTTCTTGGAGGTTGGAAAGCGTTCGAGGTCCTCCCGCTCGATCTTGATCGGTCCAACCTCGCGCAGGCTGTGGGTGGCGATGTGCTCCATGAGGGTGTGGAACTGTTCTCCGTTCCAGTTTTGGCGGCTCTTCTCGTAGTCGCTGGCCAACTCGTAGATGGCGCGCCAGTTGCGGGAGCGGATGGCCTCCGCCATTTCGCGGGCGCGGGCGTCGGCGCTAGGGGCGCGGAAGATCCACAAGGCAGCGCCCGCAAGTAGGATGGCTGAGACGCAGATGCTTACGTTCCGGAGGGGTTTGGCGTAGCTCAACTGCCGCCGCCTGGCACAGTCATGTCCGGGCACCACTGCCCATGCTCGTTGCTGCCGCATGGCCCAGGGTATGTCCCCTTATACCAAAAGAACTTGGCGATCGAGGGCGGCGGGTTTTCGCAGTAGTGGTTCCACACCTCGTATTTGCAGCATTGCTCACCATTTGGAGCAACCACTGTAGAGCAAGCGAAGTAGGCCGGGCCAAATCGCTCGGGAACACCACCGTTGCAAAACGGGTTCCAATGGTCGCCCACGCAGTAAGTCTCCGGATCGTAAGCCCAAACCGCAATCAGCGACCCGATAACAAGGCAACCGATGAAGAGCGCCCGACTCAGTGTTCTGTTCCTGATACTTCTCCTTAGGGCAACATCGCCCATCCCTGTAGAATCCGTGAACGCCGATAAGGCCTCCTCCCCGCGTAGACGCTGCCGCTCACGGAGATCTCCAGAATGAACGGCTGGGAAAGGTCGAGGTCAATGTGGGCTTCCCGTGGCTGGTAGTAAACCTCGTCGTGGATATCGCATATCCACATCGGGAATGCTTGCCCGATCTGCTCGATTAGGGAGCGCTGCTCCGCCAGCATGCCTCGTTCTCCGGGCAACGGGTTGTGAATCACGTCCTCGGGCACGGGACGCCACACGTAACTGCTGCCGATCTTCGGCTTCAGGAACGAAGGCAGGTCCGGGCAAAACTTGACGTCGCGGTTTTTGAGATACGGCGTGAGAATCTTTGAGCCTCCACGAACGACCGAGCAACTGAACGGTCCGAGGCCCGGAATCTCCTCGCCGGCGTCGACGTCAGCCGAGTACATCATGACCGCTGCATGAAGCTGGCGGAGCTGCGAGGCGCACACCGACTGACGAGCCTTCTCGCGCGCTGGTGCGCCGGCCACGAAGACTATCGCTGCGAGTACCGATACAACTCCTACGGTGACGAGGACTTCGACGAGGGTGATGCCGTTTTCTCTCTCGTGCCGCAACATGGAGAACCCTCCGGTGGCTTAGGACTTCGGGCCAATCGCTGGCGCAGAGCAAGCTGAACTGTCGTGGCAGACGCAGGATCGCCCATCATGAGGACGTTACCGCCGCCACGAATAGGACCAGCGCCAGCAGTGCCTTAATCCGACTGCTCACGAGCACATTCTACTTCTACAGCAAATAGTCTTCAAAGCCAACTCTTCTGAGGAAGTTTTCTGGACCGGCCGCATAGACCCAGCCCCAGCCTACTTAAAGAAGTCAAAGTTCTGAAGACGGTCCCGGACGGAGGCCAGGAAGCGGCCGGCCAGCAGCCCGTCCACGACCCGGTGGTCGTACGTGAGCACCAGGTGCATGATCGAGCGCACGGCGATCATGTCGTCCACGATCACCGGCATCTTCTGAATCGCGTAGGTACCCAGAATGCCCGCCTGCGGAGCGTTGATCATCGGGGTACCGAAGAGCGCACCATAGGTGCCGGGGTTGGTGAGCGTGAAGGTGCCGCCTTGAACGTCGGTGGGCTTCAACGTTCCCGTCCGGGCCGCTTTTGCGATCTTCTCCAGGTCCTTCGCGATCTCGATGAGAGACTTCGTGTGACAGTCCCGGATGACTGGCACGATGAGCCCTTCGTCACCCTTGGCTCCCAATGCCACCGCCACTCCGATGTGAACGCCCCGATTCGTCAGGATCTGGTTGTCCGGCGTCAGCGAGCCGTTGACCAGCGGGAACTCGAGCAACGATTCGGTGAGCGCCTTGATGAAGAACGGCGTGTAGGTGAGCTTCACTCCGTGCTGCTGCTGGAAGGCGTCTTTGTTCAGCTCCCGGAACTTCACCATGCTCGATACGTCCACCTGCGTTACCGTCGAAACCGTCGGCACCTGGGAGGAGCGCACCATGTGCTCCGCGATCATCTTGCGCATGCCCGCGAGCGGGGTCAGCTCTTGATCGGGGCCGGCATTGGTCGGCGGTGCCGGCTTCGTTTCGAGTCCGATCGCCATGGGTGGCGTGGAGACCACCTGCTGTCCCTGGCGTCCGCCCGAGAGATAGGCCTCCAGGTCTTTCTTGGTGACCCTGCCGCCCCCGCCGGTACCCTGAATAGACGCGAGCTCGCTCTCGCTCACGCCCTGCTCCTTGGCGATCGAACGCACGACCGGCGTATACCAGCGCTTCTCGCCCGGCGCGAGCGGGGCCTCCTCGTCCGGCGCTTGACTGGGTTTGGCCTCTCCGTTCGGCTTGGTCGACGCGACCTGCTCCGACTTTTCGCTCGGCGTGTCCTCTGCCGGCTGCTCCGCCACCTGACCCGGTTGCCCGTCCTCATCGATGATGCCCATCGCGGCGAACACCGCCACCGCCTCGCCTTCCGGGATCAGGATCTTGGTCAGCACGCCCGTCGCGGGTGCCGGGAGCTCGGTGTTGACCTTGTCGGTCATGATCTCGACGACCGGCTCGTCCTCCTTCACCATGTCGCCTTCCTTCTTCAGCCAGCGGCTGACGGTCCCCTCGTGCACCGACTCGCCCAGCTCGGGCATCAGAATCTCGACAGGCATGACGAGGAGTTTACACAAGCCGCCGCCCCAACGACCGATCATGTATAC
>DATLGQ010000374.1:0-3963 GCA_035540435.1 Fimbriimonadaceae bacterium | reverse complement strand
AAACGAATCGTCCAACTTGAGGAGAAGGTTGCGGGGGCCAAGCGGCACGTTGGGCTGGTACGCTATGACGCGTTCGAGGACGTGGGCGGCTCCCAGAGCTTTGCCCTCGCGATCTACGACGACAAGGGGAACGGCGCGGTGATCACCAGCCTCGTGGGCCGGACGGATTGCCGGGTGTACTGCAAGCCGCTGCTGAATGGACGCTCCGAGCGAAACCTCTCGCAAGAGGAGCAGAGGGCCATCGAGGCGGCGGCGAGTGCGGAGCCGAAAACGATACTTTCGTAACTATGGAGAACTATCCTGACGACCGCGTCTTGATCGAGCGTGCCCAAGCCGGCGACCGCTCCGCGTTCAACCTCCTGATCAAGAAGCACGAGAAGCGCGCTTACCAATACGCCTTCCGCCTCACCTCAAATCCGGAGGAGTGTTCGGACGTAGTCGCCGAAGCCTTCGTGCGGGTCTATAGCGCCCTTCACAACTTCAAGGGTCAGAGCGCCTTTACGACCTGGTTCTATCGCATTCTCACCAACTGCTTTCTGGACATCCGCAAACGCGAAAAGAGCCGGCCGGCGACTTCGCTCGAGGCGGCGCTCCAGACCCCCGACGGCGAACTCGAGAGGCAGATCGAAGATCCCTCGCCGTCACCCCATCACGATGCGGAAAAGAGCGAGCGCGAGCGATGCATCGAGCGAGCCGTCGCCCAGCTGCCCGAGTATCAGCGGGCCATGATCGTCATGTACCACGCCGAAATGATGTCCTACGAGGAAATCGCGGAGGCCTTGGACCTCCCTATCGGCACCGTCAAGAGCCGGCTCAACCGGGCCCGCCTCAGCTTGCGAGAACAACTCGTAAAAGATGAGGAACTTTTCAAACTGGGCTGAAGTCAAACGACCCGGAGAGCAAAGGAATGTTTGGATGAACGCGAACAAGGCACGTGAATTCTTTAGCTCTTATTTCGAGGGCACGATCGACGCTGGGTTGCGTCAGGCCTTCGAGCGCCGGCTGAACGCCGACGCGGAACTTCAGGCAGAGTATCGCGCGTTTGAGCGCACGATGGGCATGCTGAACTCGATGAAGGACATCGAGGTGGAAGTTCCCTTCGATCTCAACGAGCGTATCAACGCGCGCATCGACCGGCACGTCTTCGAGCAGAAGCGGCAGCAGCGCGTCCCTGCCCTGGCGTGGTGGAAGAGCCTCGCCTTCGGTGGAGTCGCAGCGCTTGCCATCTTTGGCACCATCAAGGGCTTCGGTGGCTCAGGCGGCGACACCTCTCAGGCGAATCTCCTGGGAACCGCCACCAACGAGCAGATCCAGGTCACTCAGGCCAAGGGCCAGCTTACGCTCAAGTATCAGACCGCCGGGCGCGCGACCGTCGTCATCCGCGACGGTGTCGGCGGGCAGGTGTTGCGCAGCGTGGATCTCGATGGGCAGCCCTTGGAGAGCCCCCTGATCAACAGTGACGATCACGCCCGGGTGATGTCGGTAGAGGCCAGCGGCAGCGGCGCCCCCCTCCTCGTGGCGGTGCCGGGTGTCCAGCCCGAGCGGGCGACCTCTGGCGAAGGCGATCTGACCGAACTCGTTCGCCAGCTCGCGGGACACTACCGCGTGCCGGTGGTCTTGGTCACCAAGAACCCAACGAAGAGGCTCAATTGGAGCTACGAGTCACTGGAAGCGGTGGGTGGCGCCACTGAAGCTTTGGCTGACGACTCCTTTGCGGTCGAGCTTCGTTCGGATGGAGTTCTCTGGATTCAGGAGCACTAGCGGCTCCGGCTAGATCGCGTCATCCGAAGGCCCTTCCCGGTTACGAGAAGGGCCTTTCGACGTTTAGCCCAACCCCCCAACGCCCAACAACCCAACACCCGACACCTAACACCGAACACCTAACACTTAACACCCACCATCCGCCGGAGCCCCTCGATTCTCGGTCGGCGACTCTTCGGACTGTCGAGGCTGAATGAACGCGCATCACCCAGTTGCTCGCGCACGAATGACTCAGTTTCTTGCACCGCCCGTCGCACCTCCGCCGGGACTTCTCCGAAGGTCGTCCACACCAATTCTCCAGCCTCCTGATCGTATTCCCACAGACCGATGATCCGACCACGGTCGACGATGGCGTTGTTGGACAAATCCATCAAATGACCGACTTCGAGCAGGCCCTTCTCACCTGCCGACAGTTGCGCCAGGTCATCTTGATCCAGGAACGATCGCACGTCTCGTCGGTGCAAGAACAAGCTGTCCAGCGAGCTCACCAGCCGCACCTGCGGATCCTGCAGGGGAACCCACGATCGCAGCTCATCCAAAGCCTCTTTGGTCGCCAGAAGGTCGGTCCCCGGCACCTCGCGAAGAGATACCGAAGCCAAAGCCGCCTTACACGCCCCAACCCCAAAGCCGGAGAACCAGCCGAAGTTCGCTATCGAAGCCACGCCCAACCAGTCGAAGTAGCGCTTGGCGAGCAGGATCGCCGCCTCCTCGGGTTCCAGCTTCTGGCCGCGCAATGGTCCGTCGGCCCAGATCGCATACGCATAGCGCTGGGTGTCGAAGACCGCCGCAACTCGACGAATCTGACCAGACGATTGCAGTCGACCGAGCGCCAGCGGCATCGTAGAGTTCAGGCCGCGCTTCTTTCCCTCCTCACCCAACGATCGGACAGCTCCGCCCACCTTCTCTTTCAGGGCGATAGGTTCGAGCGGACCCTCCACAAGCGCGACTAGCACAGCATCGCAGAGGCGCTGCAACTCCTCCTCGGTCACCCCCAGTCGTCTCTTCGCCATCGCTTCGTCGCCCGAACGTTGGTGAGCCTGGCTCAGCGTCAGGCCGAGCGCGTAGTCGCACGCCGGCAGGACGTACGTGCAGCCGCGGGCGGAGGGCAGCTCGTGAATCTGCAGTCGGCGCGCCGCCGCGTCAGCCTCCTCCTTCGCAGTGCCGGCTCGGGCGAATAGCGTGAGATAGGGGTTCGCTCCCCCCACCGAACGGGCCCACCCAGCCTTCGCGAGGACCTGAGCCGGCCCCGATCCTGCCAACGATCCATCCAGCCCTTGCCGACGCCACCAAAACTCTCGAAGCGCTTGCCGATCCATGGCGACCAGTATAGGTCGGGAGAACGATCGATGAAGTGACCGGGGTAAACCCAAGCGCATGGCAGCCTTCCAGGAAGCTCGAGATGCTTAC
Organism: Fimbriimonadaceae bacterium; assembly: GCA_035540435.1. Classification (GTDB taxonomy): domain Bacteria; phylum Armatimonadota; class Fimbriimonadia; order Fimbriimonadales; family Fimbriimonadaceae; genus DATLGQ01. The sequence goes on along the minus strand of DATLGQ010000374.1, from coordinate 795 downwards.
GCGCAGCTTGGCGTCGACATCGAGCACGCCATCGCCCATGCCCTGCAAGTGCCCATCTCCATCCATTGCTGGCAGGCTGACGATGTGCGCGGGTTCGAGAACCGGGAAGCCACCGACTCCGGCGGTATCATGGCGACCGGCAACTACCACGGCGCCGCCAGAAACGCCGACGAGCTGAGAAGCGACTACGAGATGGTCCTCAGCCTAGTCCCCGGCGAACATCGGGCAAATCTCCATGCCATCTACGGAGAAGGCGCCAAAGCCAGAGATGACATTCAGCCCGAGCACTTCCAGAACTGGATCGAATGGGCCAAAGCCCAACACATCAAGCTCGACTTCAACCCAACCTACTTCGCCCACCCGATGGCCGCCAGCGGCTTCACGCTCAGCAGCCAGGACAAGGAAACCAGGGACTTCTGGATTCGGCACGGCATCGCCAGCCGGCGCGTCGCGGCCTATATGGCGAGAGAACAAGACGCAGAGTGCGTCAACAACCACTGGATCCCCGACGGCGCCAAAGATTCCCCCGCCGATCGCTGGTCCCCAAGACAGAGGCTCAAAGGATCCCTGGACCAAATCCTCGAAGAAAAGATCGAAGGATGCACCGACAGCGTCGAGTCCAAGCTCTTTGGCCTCGGCAGCGAGGACTACGTCGTCGGCTCGTTCGAGTTCTATTCCCACTACGCCCTCCAAACGGGCACCCTCTTCTGCCTCGACATGGGCCACTTCCATCCCACCGAGACCATCGCCGACAAGCTCAGCGCCCTCCTCCAGTTCCACCCCCGCCTCCTCATC
>DATLGQ010000373.1:0-6388 GCA_035540435.1 Fimbriimonadaceae bacterium | reverse complement strand
GAGCATGCGGCCACCTCGCGGATGCGCTGCTCGGTGCTGGTGGGAGCGGCAAGGAAGATAGTGTCGAGGCCGGCAGCCACGCTCGCCTCCCGCCATGGGCCCGATTCGTCGGGCACCAGGTCGCTGATGATGGTGCCGCTGACGCCCGCCGCCGCCGATGCGTGCGCAAACTCCCTCAAGCCCAGGCGCAGGACCGGGTTGTAGTAGCCCATCGTGACGATTGGGATGCCGAGGCTGCACTTGGAGACGGCTTCGAGGACGGCCCGGGGGGTCGTTCCACTCTCGAGCGAGCGCTGGCTGCTGCCCTGGATCGTAGGCCCCTCGCCGAAGGGATCGCTGAAGGGAATGCCCACCTCGACCAGGTCCGCGCCTGCTTCTTCGAGGCTTGCTAGAAGATCGGGGAGCTCGGATAGAGGCTGATCGCCGGCCGTAACGAACAGCACGAGCGCCCTTTCATCCTTCACGCGAAGTCGGCTGAAACGCTCGGCGATCTTGCTCATGGACGACGTTCAGTTTGACACGGAGCTTGTCGGAGGCACGATCTGCCTTGCACCGTATAATCCTCTCATGGTCGACCGCGTCCTCGTCTTCGACACTACTTTGCGCGACGGCGAGCAGAGTCCGGGCGTGCGGCTCTCGATGCCCGAGAAGCTCGAGATCGCGCGACAGCTTCAATCGATGGGAGTGGACATCATCGAAGGGGGGTTCCCGATCAGCTCCCCTGGCGACTTCGAGAGCGTTAACACCCTCAGTCGGGAGATCAAGGGCGTCACCATCTGCGGCCTCACCCGGGCGCGGGCCAAGGACATTGAGGTGGCGGCGGAGGCACTCGAGCCGGCCGAGCGCAGGCGCATTCATACAGGCCTGGGCGTGAGCGACAACCACCTTCAATTCAAGCTGCGTATGAGCCGCGAGCAGGCGCTGGAGGTCGGGGTGAGTGCTGTGAAGCATGCCAAGCAGTTCACCGACGACATCGAGTACTTCATGGAGGACTCGGGGAGGGCCGAACCTGACTACGTCTACAAGGTGGTCGAGGAGGTCATTAGGGCCGGCGCGACCACGATCAACGTCCCGGATACGACCGGCTATACCTACCCGAACGAGTACTTCCACCTGATCAAGGGCATTATCGAGAACGTCCCCAACAGCGACAAGGCCGTCTTCTCCTGCCACTGCCACAACGACCTCGGCATGGCCACGGCCAACACCCTTGCCGGCGTGATGGCCGGGGCGCGCCAGGTCGAGGTGACGGTGAACGGAATTGGCGAACGGGCCGGCAATACCGCTTTGGAAGAGGTAGTGATAGCGCTTCACATCCGTCGCGACAAGTTCGGCGTCGGCACCAACATCGACACGACTCAGCTCCTCCCGGCTTCCCGACTCGTGTCGAGGCTCACCGGCATGGTGGTCCAGCGCAACAAGGCGGTCGTCGGGGCCAACGCCTACGCGCACTCCAGCGGTATCCACCAGGACGGAGTGCTCAAGGAGCGCACGACCTACGAGATCATCGACCCCACGCTCGTAGGCGCCGAGAAGAGCGAGATCATTCTCACTGCGCGATCCGGACGGCATGGGCTGAAGCATCGGCTGGCTGAGCTTGGCTTCAACTTCACCGATGAGCGATTCGAGGCGCTTTACGAGGAATTCCTCAAGCTGGCCGACACGAAGAAGGAGGTCGACGAAGACGACCTGCGGGTGCTGGTCGGCTGAGGCCGACAACTTGCCGACGTGGAACGAGCCGCATTCCAGGCTGAGCTGGGCAGCCTCGGCCTGTCTCCGACTGACGACCTGCTCGATCACTTCGAACAATTCGAGGAGCGGCTCTATCAGGCGAACGTGGTCATGAACCTGACCCGGGTCCCCCGGGAGGAGGCCTGGATCAGGCACTTCCTGGACAGCCTGCTGTTTCACGACCTGATCGAACCCGGGTCCGAGGTCCTCGACATCGGCACGGGTCCCGGGTTCCCTGCATGGCCGCTGGCGCTGGCAAGGCCCGATCTGCGCGTGTCCGCCTTGGACTCCAGCTGCAAGATGCTGGGCTTTCTGCGCCAGAGCCCCCTGCCGAACCTGGAGATCGTTGAAGCGCGAGCAGAGGAGTGGGGGGTTCGAGAGAGATATCGGGTCGTCACGGGCCGGGCCCTCGCACCGCTGGCTACACAACTGGAGCTCAGCGCCGCGCCCTGCGTGATAGGCGGCCGGATCATCCCGATGCGTACACCTACCGACCGGGCTACGATCGATGCGCTCGATCCTGCGCCGCTCGGCCTGCGTCTGGCCCGGGTGGTGGAACGGATACTCCCGGTATTGGAGGCTCCTCGAATGTTCCCGATCTACGAGAAGGTGCGCGCCACACCCGCGCGCTACCCCCGAAGCTGGCCGGAGATCAAGCGGCAGCCTATCGGCGGACGAGGCGGCTAGAATCAAGCTGTGAGAGTCCTGGAGCAAGTGCTCAGCCGCTACCACGACCTAAACGCGATTCAGACGGCGCTGTCGCTCATGAATTGGGACCGCCAGGTGCTGATGCCCCCCGGCGGAACCGAGGCGAGGACGGCGCACGTGGGGCGACTGAGCGTGCTGGCCCACGAGATCCTGGTGAGCGAAGAGTTTCGCCGGGCTGTGGACGATCTCGAGAGGGCATCCGAGCCGGGCACGCCGGAAGCCGCCATGGCGCGGGTGCTCCAGCGGGAGCTGCGCATCAAGACCAGGCTGCCGACGGAGCTCGTCCGCCGTAAGGCTCAGGTCAGCGGCGACGCTTACGAGGCCTGGAAACAGGCGAAGGCCGAGGCGAACTTCTCGCGGCTCGCACCGTTCCTCCAGGAGCTTTTCGACATCGCGCGGGAGACCGCGGAGCGACTGGGTTACACGGAGCACATTTACGATCCGCTGATCGATTTGTTCGAGGAAGGGGCCACCCACGCGGACGCGGCCAGGATGTTCGAGCAGATCAAGCAGCCTATCGTCGATCTAGTTCGGCAGATTCAGGAGCGGGGATCTCAGCCGGACGATCGGGTGCTCCGGCGGGACTGGGATCAGGAGAAGCTGCGCGAAGTGGCCGAGGCTATGGCGCGGGCGATCGGCTATGACTTCGAACGGGGACGGCTCGACATCGCTCCCAACGCCTTCTGCACCAACTTCGGCCCCTGCGACGTGAGGATGACGACCCGGCCGAGCGAGCACCTCAAGGGCATTGTTTCATCCAGTCTTCATGAAATGGGCCATGGCCTGTACGAACAGGGGACGCCGCCGCAGTGGGCCCGAACCCCTCTTGCGGGAGGCATCTCGCTCGCCGTTCATGAAAGCCAGTCCCGCACCTGGGAGAACATCGTTGGGCGCTCGCGAGGTTTCTGGACCTACTTCCTTCCGAAGCTTCAGGCGGCGTTCCCCGCCCTCGATGCGGTCAGCCTGGATGACTTCGTGAAGATGATCAACCGGGTCCAACCGGAGTTCATTCGGGTTGGCGCCGACGAGCTCACTTACAACCTTCACATCCTGGTCCGGTTCGAGATGGAGTGCGAGATACTGACCGGCGAAGTGACTATCGACGACATGTCCGAGGCATGGAACGCCAAGTACGAAGCTTATCTGGGCATCCGGCCGCCCAACGACGCCCTGGGCGTGCTGCAGGATGTGCACTGGTCCCGAGGCTCCGTCGGCTACTTCCCCACCTATGCGATGGGCAACATGATCGGCGCCCAGATCTGGCGGGTCTTGGAGCAGGATCTTGGAAACACGGATGGGCTGATGGCGGATGGCCACTTCAAGCCGATCCTTGGTTGGCTCCAGGAGAGGGTGTACGCCCAAGCGAAGCTCTTCCCGCCTCGCGAGTTGGTCACCAGAATTACTGGCCGCCCGTTGGAGACGAAGGACTGGCTGGAGTACGTTCGGGGCAAGTATCGAGCCCTGTTTACCCTGTAGGCTACTTGATCGCGATCAGCTCCAACTCGAACTCGAGCGGAGTGTTGGGCGGGATCACGCCGCCCGCGCCGCGCTCGCCATACGCCAGATCGGCAGGGATCTTCACCTTGCGCTTGCCACCGACCTTCATACCGGTCAAGCCCTGGTCGAAGCCCTTGATAACTCGGCCCGCGCCAAGCTGCACCGTGAACGGTTGGTTCCGGTCCTTGCTGCTGTCGAACTTGGTGCCGTTGAGGAATCGCCCTGTGTAGTGCACCTCCACGGTATCCCCGGCCTTCGCCTCAACTCCCGAACCGGCTGCAATCTCTTCGATTTCAATCATTGGCTTGACTCCCTTCTTGGCAACGTGCAGCAACTCGATCTCGAACACCAGGGTCGAATGGGGCGGTATATCGCCCAGATCCTGCTCGCCGTAGGCGAGCGACGGGGGAATCACGAGCCTGCGCTTGCCGCCAGTCTTCATCCCAGCAACGCCTTGATCCCAGCCCTTGATGACGTCACCCTTGCCAAGCGTGAAAGTGAAAGTCGGCTTGTTCTTGCTGCTGTCGAACTGCTTGCCGCTGCTCTTCAGAGTGCCGACATAGTCGACGGTTACGGTGTCGCCGGCGACGGCTGCAGCGCCCTTACCCGCTTTCAGGTCTACCGATTCGAGCTTGGCGGGCGCCTGCAGGGCAATGCCCGCGGCCAGGAGTGCGAAGAGCTGCATGGCGGCAGAGTACCTCTAGGTGACCTGCTGCACCTCGAGATCGATCGACTGGACGATCACCTCTTCGAAGAAGATGTTGAACTGGTACGCCCCGGGCGACTCGAACGCCAGGTCGTTGAAGACCAGCACGTGGTTCAGCACCTGGCGCCCCAGCCCGAACTCGATCTGGCCCCGCATCTCCGCGATCATGTTGGCGTCCTCGTCGATGAGTTGGACAGCGATGGTCCGAGCTTGGCCCTCGTCCTCAGGCCCCGTCTGAAGCGACATGGGAAGGTGCAGCACGTTGTGGATCGCCGGGAACGTTCGAGCGTAGATGCGATCGAACACCCCCATAATGTTCATCCGCCCGTCGCTGGTGACGTTCGTGTAATCGGCGAGCATGGCGTAACGGAGCTGCACGGTTCAGTTTAGCGGATTGCCTCTAACCGTGCGGCCGCAGCAGGACTGCGCACGAGGCCGCCGAACTCGTATTGCATGAGTGATCGCATCAGCCGGAGGGGTCTCGCCCGAGCAGCCGCGGCGGCGGCGGTTGGAGCGGCTCTGCCCATACCCGCAACCGCAGCACCCCAAGAGCCAAAGGAACCGGACGGACACGTCGAGGCCGAGTATCGCAAGATCGTCGAGAAGCTGGAAACTGCCTTGAGCGCTGAGGCGCAAAAGCTAACGCGAGCCGCAATCGCCGGCAACCTGGCCGCCTCCAAGGAGCGCTGGAAGACCAACCTGCCTGAGAACAGCGAGCCCTGCTTCACCTTCAGCCCATCTCCCCGGGAGCGCACGGCGTGATCAGCCCGCACGCGTCCATTGCCGAGCTCGGCCGTGCCCTTCGGGAGCGGAAGGTCTCGTCCGTAGAGTTGACCCAGATGTACTTGCAGCGCCTGCGCACGCTTGGTCAGGAGCATCGGGCTGTCGCCCTCCTGACCGAAGACCTGGCTTTGCGACAGGCCCGCGCAGCGGACCGAACGATGTCGAGCGCCCGCAGTCCCTTGCATGGAATCCCGTTCGGCGTCAAGGATCTGCTGGCGACCAGGGGGATCCCGACCCGCTGGGGGTCCCCTGCGCACCACGATCAGGTCTTCGAGTTCGACTCGACGGTGGTCCGACGCCTCCAGGATGCCGGGGGAGTGCTCGTAGCCAAGCTCTCCATGATCGAGTTGGCCGGCGGCGGCAACTACAACGTGCCGTGGGCGAGCGCAGAGGGCGCATGTCTGAGCGCCTTCGACAAGAAGCGCTGGGCCGGCGGCTCCAGCTCGGGCTCAGGCGCGGCCGCCCGCCTAGGGCTCGCCAGCTACACGATCGGCAGCGAGACCAGTGGAAGCATCACCTGCCCCAGCGCATTCAACGGCGCAACTGGCTTCCGCCCCACTTACGGCAGAGTCAGCCGCCACGGCGCCATGGCCCTCTGCTGGACGCTCGACAAGCTCGGGCCGATCTGCCGCTCGGCGGAAGACTGCGGAACCGTGCTCGAAGCCATCGCCGGCCCGGACCCAGCCGACCCCAGCACCTTGAAGGATCGCCTCAACCTCCGACGGCGCTTACCGCGACCGCGCATCGGCCTGCTCAAGGAGCGCTTCGAGGAGAACAAGGCGAGCGCTGCCCAAGCAGCCTATGAAGGGGCTCTCGAGGCTTTCCGCAAGCTCGGATACGAGACGGTGGAGGTCCCCTACCCGGACCTTCCCTACATGCTCGCGGTGGGACTGATCGTCGACGCCGAGGGCGCCAGCGCCCACGAGAACTTCATTCGGAGCGAACGCCTCCCGATGCTCGCCG
>DATLGQ010000372.1:0-2945 GCA_035540435.1 Fimbriimonadaceae bacterium | reverse complement strand
CGGCCCCCTGCAGCGAGCAGACCGGAGCCGCAAACACGAGGCGGGCGGGCGCATGGAGACGGATCGCTCGTGCGGCGGCGATCGCGGTGATTCCAGTGGCCAGGCCGTCGTCGATCAGCACGACCACTCTTCCCCTCAGGTCGAGCCGGGGACGATCCCTCAGATACGCGGCCACTCTGCGGGCAGCTTCCGCCTCCTCCCGCCTAGCGACGCGCTCGATGTCCTCGCGCGAGAGCGAGAGGCGCCGGACGAGGTCTTCTTGAACCGCCCGCACGCCCTCGGCCACCGCGCCGAATCCCAGCTCCGGCTGCCAGGGCACGCCCAGCTTCCTGGCGACGAACGCTTCGAGCGGAGCGCATAGAGCTTTCGCGACCTCGGCCGCGACGACCACGCCCCCGCGGGCCAGTCCCAGCACCACCACGTCTTCACCCTCCAGATGCGCCAGCTTCTTGGCCAGCTCGAGCCCGGCTTCTTGTCGGTTGGCGAACCGACCCTGCATAGCCCATTCTACGGCTTCGCACGCCTCGCGCGGTGTAAGCTCCGCCGGATGGCGAATCTCGGCTATACCGACACCCCGATCCTCCCCGGCACGAACTGGCACGTCCATGACGGCTCTCGACCCCAGCCCAAGATCATCGACCCCGGCTACCCGGGCACCCCTCATTCCCCCGGAGTGCCGCCTTCGGACGCGATCGTGCTGTTCGATGGCCGGAGCCTGCAGGGATGGACCGGCAAGAACGGAGCGCGGTGGACCCTCGGCGACGGGTTCATGGAGGTCGTGCCAGGCACCGGCAACATCTGGACCGAGCAGACGTTCGGGGACGTACACCTGCATGTCGAGATGGCTTCTCCCGAGATCGTCAAGGGAGAGAGCCAGGGAAGGGGCAACAGCGGCATCTTCCTGATGGGCCTGTATGAAGTTCAGGTGCTGGACTGCTACGAAAACCCAACGTATCCCGACGGCACGACCGCCGCGATCTACGGTCAATACCCGCCGCTGGTCAATGCCTGCCGGCCCCCTGGACAGTGGTCCACCTACGACATCGTGTTCCTCGCCCCGGTCTTCTCAGGCGAGAAGCTCGTTTCGCCCGCGTACATGACGGTCTTCTTCAACGGTGTGCTGGCGCATTATCACCAGCCCCTGATGGGTCCGACGCAGCACCGGGTGCTTGCGCAGTACAAGCCCCATCCCGCGACTGGCCCGCTGGAGCTACAGGATCACGGGGACTTGGTGCGGTTTCGCAATATCTGGGCCCGGCCCATGGGCCGCTACGATGCCGTGTAGGGGCTTCGTGGTATACGACTTGAAGGCATGCCGGTCAATCGTTACCAGCGAACCCGAGACGATCACAGCCGCGAAGTGGCTGAGGACTATGTCGAACTGATCGAGTCGCTCATCGCCGAGAAGGGCGAAGCCCGCGCGGTGGATCTGGCGGAGCGGCTGGGAATCAGCCACGTGACCGTCTCGAAGACGATCCAGCGCCTCGTGCGCGAAGGCCTCGTCTCGGCCGCGCCGTACCGGAGCATCTTCCTTACCCAGGAAGGGAAGGAACTGGCCCAGCACGCGAAGACGCGGCATCAACTCGTCCACGACTTCCTGGTCAAGTTGGGTGTTTCAGAAGAGGCTGCCGCCAATGACACTGAAGGCATCGAGCATCACGTGAGTGCCGAGACGCTCGATGCCATGCAGCGCTTCTTGCGCGGTCGCTAGAAGCCGGTTGTCGCCTTCGTGGTTTCGGCTTTCTTGATCTCTACGTCCGGCCCCTTCTCGATGACGATGGGCGGCGTCTTGTGCTCCACAATCACGTCCGGATTGCGGTCCTCGACGACGACGGGAGGCTGGGTGTTCACCACAGTGGTGGTCGGAGTGTCGGGTTCCGCCTCCACCCGGCAACCCAGCGCGACGGCGCCGCCGAGCAGGGTGCAGAATGTCCAAGTCTTCCAGTTCTTCATGGTGTTGCTCTGTTCTTAATGGGACCAGATGCGTCCCGGCTGGTGATTTGGGCGCAGGGAGCTTGGCGACGGTTCCGCCCCTGCAAGTAGTGGAATAGCTGGACAAGCCCGCTGCTTCTGCAATCACGTAGGGCCCATTCGCGTCAGGCTGGCGACCTACCGATGTGTATAATGGGCGTAGTCCAATAGGTTCAACCTCGGGCTCTGGAGAACTATGGGTCGTTTCTTCCGCTGGCTGAAAGCGCTGTTTAACCGTGGCATGGACAGGCTCGAAGATCCTGAGATCATGCTGGATCAGGCGAGGCGCGACATGCAGGCGACCCTCATCGCCAACCGCGAGAAGGCCGTCCAGGCCATCACCCAGAAGAACAAGCTTCAAATGATGCTGGACGAGACCACCAAGCGCTCGAACCAGCTCGAATCTCAGGCGATCATGGCCCTCAAGCAGGACAATCGCGACTTGGCCCGCCAGTTCATGCGGGAGAAGGCCAATAACGACGTCCAGCTGACGAATCTGCAGGGCTCGCTCGCCCAAGCCACCCAGGCCGTTGAGTCGGTGAAGCTGGCAATCAAGCGGCAGGAAGAGGAAGTTCGCAAGAAGACGGCCGAGGCCTTGGCCATGAAGGCGCAGTGGAAGCAGGCCCAGATTCAGAATTCCATCTCGAAGGCGCTCGAAGGCCTGACCTTCGAGAACCAGCTTGAGTCCTTTGGAGCGGCAGCCGAGAAGATCCGCGATGCCCAGAGTGAGGCCGCCGCGCGTCAGGAAATGATGGCCGGGAGCCTTCAGGGCAAGATCATGCAGCTGGAAGATCAGGCCATGGACTATGAGGCCGAGGAAGCGCTGCAGAAGCTGGAAGAGCGCCTCGGCATGCGCGGCACCGAAGCACAACAGACGGATCAGACTCAGCCGGTGGGAGTCGGAGGCGAGCCGCCGGCCGAATTGCCTCAAGCTCCGGTGAGCGAGGTCGACCAGCAACTCGCCGAACTGGAGA
>DATLGQ010000371.1:0-9836 GCA_035540435.1 Fimbriimonadaceae bacterium | reverse complement strand
GTCGAAGCAGAAGTCCACGCACCACACCTGGTTCGGGCCCTCCGCGCGGAGCGGGACCGCACCCCCCGTGCGCTTCTTGCGATACCGCTTCATCCGGCCCAGCTTCTCCTCCTTCCAGAGCCGGTGAACCCGCTTCACATTCAAAGGAGCGAAGTCTTCCCTCACCAGCGCGTGAGCCATCCGGTAGCCCATGTTCGGGCGCCAGACGGTCCGTAGGCGGTCTCTGAGGGCCAAGTCCCTGTCTGGAGCAGGCTCCCTCTCCAAGGTTCCGCGGGCGATCCCCATCAGCTGGCAGCTCTTGCGAGCCGAAAGGCCGGCTTCCATCAGAAACCGCGCTCCCGTGCGGCGGGCGGGAGCGCCACGCCATTTTTTCTCAGCAGCTTGCCTGTCGCGTCGATCACCAGAGCCTGGTCCGCCACGATCCGCTTCAATGCCGCGTTCTCGGCCTCCAGCTCGCGCAGGCGCCGCACATCCTGAGTCTCCATCCCCGCGTACTTGCGCTTCCAGGCGTAGAACGTCGGCTCGCTCACCCCATGAGCCCGGCACACCTCCTGGATGGCCTTCCCCGACTCCGCCTCCTGCAGGATCCGAACCACCTGCTCCTCACTGAACCTTGACTTCTTCACACGATTTCTCCTTGTCCTGAGCGTTCAGGACGCGGGAGTCTCTGGTTTTGGATGGCTCGTTTTATTGGGGGCAGACCACTGACTGAAGCGGATGCCGTGTTACAATAACGTCACTATGCGATTGTTCGCGGTTGGATTACACTTTTCAATATTGGTCGCCCTCGGTGCAAGTCAGCCGGTTCGCGACTTAAAGCCCGGCAGCGATGGTTATCGAAGGGTTGTGGCTGCCGCGGTGAAGAAGTTTCACAAGCCCTCAGAATTGCGCACCGGCACATGCCTAGACGTAGTCAGGGTGTCTGGAAAGTGGGCTTTCGTCTATGATCGGCTAACGGGGGGCGACTCGTCGCGCGGAACCTATGAATGGGCTTGCTTGCTGGTTCTACACGAAGGTTTGTGGAGAGCTAAGCGTTCTCAAGTTGGCCTTCGAGCCCGGATCGCTATCATGAAGAGTTCGGTGGGCGTACCTGCACGGCTATTCGATGCGCCTCCTAAGATAGCCGTCAATCCTCATGCTCGGCAAGAAGTTGCACGCCTTGTGGCGAGGGCCTTTTGCCGCATCGACCTTATCGGCGGGAATAGTTGCGATCCGTGGAACTTGAGGCGATTCCTAATCTACTGTTGACCGTCCACATCGCAGAAAAGACTGGGCATCAGAACCCCTTGCCTCTAAAGAACTCGACGCTCGTGCGAACCGACTCCAACGGCGGATTCGGGCACACGTCCAGCTCAATTGCGCCGAACTCGACATTGTTGTCACGGCACGCCGCCAAGATCCCGTCCCAGTCCAGGATGCCGCGCCCGCCTTCGATGAACGTAGGGTTCTCACCCGCGCTCATATCCTTCAGGTGGACCAGCGGCACGCGCTTCTTGTACTTGCGGATGTATCCCTCAGGATCGCCGCCGCCCGCCTTGATCCAATAGAGGTCGAGTTGGGCCAGCACCAAGCTGGGGTCAGAGGAGGCGTAAAACACATCCAAGCCGGGTGTCCCGTCTTGAAGTGCGAATTCGAAGTCGTGGTTATGATAGGCAAACTTCAAGCCCGCATCCGCTAGCCGCTGCGCGATGAGCTCACATTCTTTGGCCAGCACGTCCCAGCCCTGCTCGTAGTCCGGCGGGCCAACCCAAGGCAGAATCACGTACGGGTTTTCCAGCGTGTGTGCGTCCGCGATCACCCGGTGGAGCTCGGACCTGAGCTGGGCAAGCCCGATGTGGGCGCCACTGACGCGCAGCCCGATCTCGTCGAGCCCATCCTTGAGCTCTTGGGCAGAAAGCCCGTAGGTCCCCGCGAGTTCGACGTAGTTCAGGCCCATCGCTCGCAACGCCTTGAAGGTGCCCCATGGGTCCCGCGCGAACTCCTCTCGAAGGGTGTAACACTGCACGCTCAGCTTCATCGGCTGAGATTATGCCGCGCCAATCGGGATGACGACGTGACCAACATGCGAGCGAGAGGCTAGGCTGCCTTTCGCTCTTGCTCGGACGACCGCTCCGGGAAGAGTTCGATGACCTGCGGGCTCTGCTGAGGATGTGTACCCACCGTAGCCGGCTCTTCCATAACCGGGGCGCGCCGCATCATCGCAATATAGAAGCCCACGGCGGCGATCACGTACACACTAGCGGCGGTCCAGAGCATTCTAAGGGTTGTTTCGGCACAATAGGGGCCTGAGGACAGGATGAGCTTGGACAAGAGGACGAAAAACCGGCAAGGGAAGGGGCCGCGGACTTGGCTCGTTCTGCTGGTCCTGGTGGCCTCCGCCGCCGTGCTCTGGGTCATCAACAGCCTGTCCGTTGCGCGCGAGATTCGAGTTGCCACCGGTCCGCCCACGCCCGAGCAGGCAGCGTTTTTCGCCGATGCGGCAGACAGACCTGACCTAGAAGCCTTCTTCAAGGGACTGAAGAAGGCCCAGCAGCTGGCATTCGCCCGCAACACCGGCAAGCACGATATGCCGGAAGCTCCACGCCTGATCGCCAAGCTGTTGACGACGTTCGATCCCGATGTCCGCCAGCAACTCACGGAGTCCTTGGCCGCCGTCGCTAAAACGCAGCCGGAGGCAACGAGCCAGGAGCTCAAGCATGGCGGCAACTTTCAACGGCTCGGGGTCTTTCGGGCTCTTCGCGAAGCGGGTCCTGATGCCCTGCCGCACGTGGTAGCGCGGCTCGAACAGGATGACACCCGGGCCAACGCTCTCGCGTTTTTGGTTGAAGCCGGCGAGGCCGCCACGCCTCACCTGCTGAAGGCGCTGTCGTCACAAAACAAGAGCGCCAGAATCGCGGCCGCCGATGCGCTGGGAAAGATCCGGTCCCAGGTAGCAGTTCCGGGCCTCATCGAGCGCTACCGGACCGGCGAGCCCGACGAGAAGGTCAGCTACCTGGCCGCCTTGGCGCTGATCGGCCATCCAGCGACTGAGTCGATGCTGACCCGGACGCTGCTGGACACGTCGCAGCCGGTACAGATTCGAGCTCATGCTGCCCTCGGCTTGGGGAGGATCGGCACGGGCGCGGCCGTGCGCCATCTATGGTCACTCGTGGAGACGTACGATCTCGACTTCCGCTCCACGGTGATCTCGGCTCTGCGGCTGGCCGGGGACGCAGCCTTGCGTCATGCGCCGGCGGACGTGCAGCAGCGAACGCTCATCCAGGTTGCTGCAGATGTTCGCTCCCCGGCCGGTGATCGAGTGATCCAAGGCGCCCTGCAGGGGCCTCATGCATTGCTGGCCGCCGGCGCCGCGAAGGAGCGTCCGTCGCTTGCTGCCAGCCTACTGGACCTGTTGAAACGCTCGGGAGGTCGTGATGCGGAGTTGGCGGATGCGGTGATCGCCGCGCTCCAAACTACGCCTTCTGGCAACGAGGGACTCGTGGCCTTGGAAGATCGGCCCGATTTGGCGGGCCTGATCGCGAGGCGTCGAAAGCTTCAGGCGGAGGCCCAACCGACGGTTGGGCCTCGTGCCTGAAGCTCAAGTTGCTCCTACGCGGCCCGGCTCTGCGACCTGGCGAACGCGAACGGCTCGAAGATCCGGATGATGTTCTGGAAGGAGCAACTGGTCGACACGACGACCCGCCCATCTGCGGCGATCACCTCCAGATGTGGCTGGTTGACCGCGCATAGCTTGGCTTCCTCGCCTGTCTTCATATCGAGCATGAGCACGCGCCCCGCCTGTCCGGAACCGTCGCGCGTAGCCATGACCAGCAGATGCTGTGTCCCGTTTTGGAAGCCAAGCATCTTCCGGATTCGGGTAGCTCCCTTCACCTGGCGAGAGCCGACCATCTGCATCTTTTTCAAGTTCAAGCAATGAACTTCGCCTTTCTTGCCCAAGTAGTACAGGCGGTCGCTCATCAGCACCATGTTGAGCGAGTCATCGGCCGCCGGCACGCCGCCCTTGCGCAAGACCTTCCCCTCCGGACTTAGCACCGTCGCGATGGAACCATTGCCTTTCGAACTCAGCGCCACCAGTTCGCCCCGGCTGAACGCCAGGTGGGTCAGCTTGCCGTCCACTTCGCCCAAGGCACGGTTCTCCGTCAGGCTAAAGTGGAACAGAGATCCTGACTCGGCGCCCACGAAGAGGTCCTCTCCGTGGGAGACCAGGAAGGTGCGCTCGTCGCTTCCGATCTGAAGCTGGTGGGGCTTGCCGATCAAGTCGCCCTTGCCGCTCCGCATCTCCACGCTCTGCAGCGATCCCACTGCCCGCATGCCTACCCAATGCTTTCCAACCGTCGCCTGGTTGAGGAACTTGCCTTCGAAAGCCGCAATCTCCCCTCCGTCGTTGAGGGCCAGAACCTGAACCTGTTCAGCGCCTACGCAGAACACCGAGCTACCGACGGCAAGCAGTCTCCAAGCCTCTTCCGGCAATTCGACCGAGAGTGACGCTGCCCGAGACTCTCGGCCGGGCCAGAACGCCCGAAGCCAGGCGCCATGACTGTACACCACTTGCCCGTTGGTGTAGATCATGTTCGTGACGGGCGAGCTGATGTCCGGCGTTTCGATGGGCATGAGGGGCTTGATTTCGCCGTCCGCCCGCACCGGGAGGCTCTTCTGGAGATGGGTGCTCCAGCGCCGTTCACTGGACCCGCCTTCGCAGGGCCACTGAAGACTCACCGCGGCCGCGCCTTCCGGCAGCTCCTCCGCCTCGGCTTCCTCGTCTTCAAGGGACGAAGGCAGGCTGACCACCTCTGCGACTTCGGAGCCTGCGAGACCTTCGGCAGGGAGATCGCCAGGAGCATCCTCCGGTTCTGGCTCATCTTCAGCAGGCGCCTGATTGAGCGCCCTCACCGCTTCCAGGACGGTCAGCGGCAGTCCCTCGGCGTGGGCCTCCGGCTCCGGCGCCCGCTCGGCCGCCTCCTCAGCGTTCCGACGCAAAATGTCCTCGAGCTGATCGGTGCCCGATCCACGCAGCACCGGCTGCGCCATCAGCGCCTGCTTCTGCTCTTCGGCGCGCGCGTCGACCTGCTCCATCAACTCCCCAAGTCTCGCCTCGGTGGCCTTGCGTGCCTCCTCGCCCTCGGCTCCCAGGCGCGCCACCAGCTCGGTCAGCTTCTGCAGGCTACTCTCGTTAGCTGCGGACCGCTCCTGGATCACTTCGAGCTTTTGCTCGAGTCCGTCGGTTATGGGCGCGACCGCCGGCACCGACTCCGGTCGCGACTCGAGCTGGGCCATGCGAGCTTCGAGCTTCGACAAAGACTCAACCGCCGATTCAAGCCGCGGAAGTGCCTCGAGTCGGTTCTCTAACAAACTCAATGCCTGCAGGCCGGCCTCCAGCTTGGGGAGGGACTCCAGCCTGTGCTCAACCGACTGCAGACAGCTTTCCAGAGACTTGAGGGCGCTCTGGGCCGACAACAGCTCCTTCAGCTGCTCCGAAACGAGGCTGCTGTCGTCCGCAGAGGCGTTGATGACGATGGACTCCTGCTTGCTCTGCAGAACCTGAACCTGCTTTTTGAGCGCCTCCAAGCGGCCCGCGAGATCTGCATGCGCTTCCGCGAGCCTGCCGTCGTCCTTTTGCGGCTCGGCCAGTTTGGCTCGGAAGGCCTCGACAGCCTTGCCGAGATCCTCGATCCGACGGCCCACCGACTCCGAGAGGCTCCCGAGCTGGTCTGCCTGACTGTTCTGCCCATCACGCAGATGGCGTAGCTCCTCAGCGAGAGCTGCCAGCGCTGCATTCGGCTGCGACATGCGTTCCTCGAGGTGTCCAAACTCTTCCGCCAGAGCCTTCACAGTCTCGTCGAGCTTCGACATCAGCTCAACCTGCTCCGTCTTGACCGAGCCGACCTCGCCCGACAGGAACGCTCCCGCCGCCTTGAGGGCTTCGAGATCCTTGACGATCAACTGCGCGGCGGCTTCTTGAAGCTTCGCCCAGCGCTCCTGGTTCGCTTCCAGGCTCCGAAGTCCGGCCGCGGTCGCCGCGCCTAAAGTGGAAGCGTCCTTGGCTTCCTTGCCAATTGCCTCCAGGCTCTGCATCGCCTGCGCAAGGTTGCGGCTTAGATGCTCGACCGCTCGCGCCAGCTCCTTCCGGCCCTGGACGACCTCCTGTTCCACCGCTGACACGCGATCGGCGTTGACTTTGCCGGCCGCTGCCACAGCCTCGCCTTGCGCCACGGATTGCTGGATCAGGCCTTCCAGGGACTCCACCGCCTGCAACTTGCCGCTGAACCCTTCCTGAGCGGCCTGCAACTCGGATACCTTCCGCTCCAAAGCCGAGGACGATTCGCTCATTTCCTGGCTAAGCTTGGCAAGGATATCGTTGTTGATCTTGACTCCTTCATCTGCCTTAAGCAGGTCGTCTCCGAGAGCCGTGAGCTGCTGCTTGAGCGCGGTCAGGGAACTGGCGACCCCGAGCACGGACCGCTGCGACGCGGTGGCGGTACCTTCGAGCTTCTTCAGGCGCTGGTCGAACCCGTCGATTTGCGCTCGGAACGACCGCAGCACGGGCGGCTTCTTGACCAGTTCCTTCTGGTTGGCGTCGATCTGCTCCAAGCGCGAGCGGATGTCCCGAATGGCCTCCTCGAGGCCTCGTCGCCCCGCGTAAGGAGTGCCCGGAACCGGCTCCGCCTTGCTCTTGGTGAAGAACACGGCAGCCACGAAGAAGAGAATCAGGCCAAGGATGATCCACTGCCAGGGCCAGCGAGCCAGCCTCTCCGTCAGGGTCATATCCTTGTCGTTGCTCTTGAACCCCTTCATCGTACTGCTGGGTGCATAGGGGTTCAGCGAGGCAGATGCGCCACCCTGCAATCTGCCCTCTTGAAGCATGATCACGCCGTCAAAGCCGAACGCATGACCGCGGTTGGCCAGGAGCATGCCCTGGCGATCCTTGACTCCAGCCACCCGGAGCTTCGCTTGCTGGCTACCGCCGCTCGCGAAGGTGACCTTCACGATGGAGTCACCGGCCGTAAGCGTTCCGGTCGGATCGTATACCGCAATCGTCTTCTCGTCTTTGAGAGCGGAAGCACCGTAAACGACCAGTTCGTAATCCGCGGCACGGCCGAGGGCGGCAAAGCAAAGCAGCGCGGAGAGCGGCAAGACCGCGTGGAGCCTCATATTGAGCTTGTTCCGTGATTTGGCTCACATCTTAAGCTCCCTCGCGTCGTTTCGACGAGTGCCTCTCAGCGGGGGCACGGGCCGTCCATCTGAGAACGGTAGGTGTCAGCCCTCCGCAGACGCCTTCAAGAGCTTATCCAGACCTCGAGCCGCCGAGTTGGCAGGATCGACCTTGAGGGCGGCGTCCACGAACTTCCGGGCCTGCCCCACGTTTCCAAGCTGCAGGTGGGCCGAGGCAGCCGCTGCCATGTAGTCGGGATGGTCTGGAACGAGGATCATGGCCTGCTCCGCCGCCTTCAGAGCCTCGTCGTATTGGCGTAGCTGCATATGACACAGAGACATCAAGTGCAGCGACTGTGACACCAGGGCGACTCGCTCCGGCGTTTCTCTTGCCGGAAGCGCAACCGCCTGCTTGAGGCTGGCGATGGCCTTCTCGTACTCGCCGAGCATGTGATAGATTTGTCCCAGGCCGCTGTGGCTCGAGATGAGAGTCGGCTCGTACGCGATCATTCCTTCGAACAGCCGGGCAGCTTCGCGAAGATCCTTGACACTCTGCTCGCTGAGCTCTCCGTTGGCTTGAAGGTCAGCGGCAGCACCTTGCCAGAGCTCGGCCGATCGCGCGTTGGCATCGTTGTACTCATTTGGACTGCGGATGATCGGGATGTCACCGCGGCCCCCCGTGTCGCTCCCGCATCCGGCCAGCAAGATCGGCAGCAGCAGCCCAATCCAGATCCTCGAAAAGATCGTCGGCATATGCCTAGCTTACGACGATGTTCACCAGCTTGTCTGGGACGACGATCACCTTCCGGATCGCTTTGCCTTCTATGAACGGCTGCACTTTGGGCTGGGCCAGAGCCTGCGATTCGAGTTCCTCCCTGGGAACGCCAACCCGCGTCTCGAAGGTGTCACGCAGCTTTCCGTTCACCTGCACCGCGATCGTGAGCGACTCTTCCGCCGCGATGTCTTCCCGATGCGTCGGCCAATCCGCGTGGTAGGTAAAGCCTTGCTTGCCCAACTGCTCCCACAGCTCGTCCGCCGTGTGCGGAGCCGCGGGCGCGAGTAGGAGGATGAAGATCTCCAGCGCCTCGCTCAGGGCCAAAACCTCCTGCTCAGAAGGCTGAGACATCTCCCGGACTGCCTTGTTGATGCCGTTCAGGAACTCCATCATCGCCGAGATGTACGTATTGAACGCGAAACGGTCGATGTCGTCGGTCGCCTTTCGGATGCTCTGATGGGTCAGCCGTCGCAAAGACTTCGCTCTTCCCTCCACTTCGCTTAGCCCGAGGTGCGCCCGCCACTGAGGTTCGAAGTACGGCTGAACCTCTTCAACCATCCTGAAGACCCGGCTGAGGAAACGCGACGCCCCCAGCAGGCCCTCGTTCGACCATTGCACGTCCTGCTCGAAGGGCGCTACAAAGAGTTCGTAGATTCTCAGCGCATCGGCCCCCTCGCGCTCCACGACTTCGTCTGGAGTCACGACGTTTCCTTTGGACTTGCTCATGCGCGCCCATCGGTAGAACTTCTGATCATCCGGCAGGCTCTCCGCCTCCTTGAACGTGATCAGAATCCCTTCTTCGCCCACGTCCAGTTTTTCCCCCTCGCGCGGGGTGCGGTAGGGCGTCAACCCCAGCATCTGGCCCTGGTTCTTCAGGCGTTGGAAGGGCTCCTTCACATGCACCAATCCCAGGTCGTAGAGCACCTTGGTCCAGAAGCGCGCATACAGAAGGTGCATGACGGCATGCTCGGCCCCTCCAACATAACAGTCGACCGGCATCCAGTAGGCGGCGTTGGCAGGGTCCCACGCCTGCGCGTCGTTGTGAGGGTCGCAGAAGCGGAGGAAGTACCAGGACGAGCAGGCAAAGCCGCCCATGGTGTCGGTCTCGCGCCGACCGAGACGACCGTCGCGGTCGGTCACGTTCACGAATTCAGGAATGTGGGCCAAGGGGCTCGTTCCATCTCCCGGCGGCTCGTAATGCTCGACCTCTGGGAGCTCGACGGGGAGGCACTCTTCGGGCACGAGCTGCTCATCGCCGTCCTTCGTGTGGATGATGGGGATCGGACACCCCCAATAGCGCTGGCGGGAGATCAGCCAGTCACGAAGCTTGTACTGAATCTTGCGCTCCCCGATTCCCAGCGCCTCCATCCACTCGCCCAGCGCCCGCGTGGCCTCCTCGAAACTCATCCCGGTGTACTCGCCGGCCTCGATCAGCGGTTCGTTCTTGTCGACGAAAGCCTGCGGGAAGCGCTTGGGGTCTTCCAGATACTCCTGCAGAGCCTGCTCATAATCCTCGCGCCCGAGGGATTCGAAGAACTCCCTTATGGGCTTCTGGATGGGCACTACCGGGATATCGAACTTGATCGCGAACTCGAGGTCGCGCTGATCTCCTGCGGGGACTGCCATGATGGCGCCGGTGCCGTAGCCGATCAGCACATAGTCCGCGATCCAGATCGGAACTCTCTTTCCATTGGCGGGATTGACGGCGTAGGCGCCAGTGAACTCGCCCGTCTTCTCACGCGTCGCGTCCTGGCGCGCCGCCTCGCTCATGGTGCGGGCGGACTCTCGGTAATGCTC
The DNA here is from genome assembly GCA_035540435.1 of Fimbriimonadaceae bacterium. Classification (GTDB taxonomy): domain Bacteria; phylum Armatimonadota; class Fimbriimonadia; order Fimbriimonadales; family Fimbriimonadaceae; genus DATLGQ01. The sequence continues at coordinate 115 of DATLGQ010000371.1, read as the reverse complement.
GATCGCCGCCCTCCGGTCGTCGTCCGCGTTTTTGACCAGCCAGTCAACGAGCGGATGCTCCGGCGCGAGGACGCAAAAGGTCATCCCAAAGATCGTGTCGATACGGGTGGTGAAG
>DATLGQ010000370.1:0-2229 GCA_035540435.1 Fimbriimonadaceae bacterium | reverse complement strand
GCTCGACGTCAAAGCCGGATCCGGCGCGTTCATGAAGGACCTAGACCGGGCCCGCGAGCTCGCATCGCTTCTGAAGGAGACCGCTCGAAGGTGCGGCAAGGCAGTCCGAATCGCGATCACCGATATGGACCAGCCGCTCGGCTCCTGTGTCGGGAACGCGCTCGAGGTGCGGGAGGCTTTCGACGCGCTCCAGGGACGGGGCCCGGCCAGATTCCGCAGCCTGTGCCTGCAGCTTGCAGCTCTGACATTGGAAGCATCCGGAATGGCTTCGGACCGCGAGGCGGCGCTGATCCACGCGGAAGAGGCACTTGCCTCTGGGAAAGCGATCGAGAAGGCGGAGCAGTGGTTGCGAGCCCAAGGCGCGGCGGGTGTTCCAGGTGAAGCTGATCTGCCTCGGGCGCCGGTGGTGACTGAAATGCTCTGCGAGCAAGGGCCCGGCTTCGCGGCGCGCGTGGACGCGGAGACCGTCGGGCAATGCGTGGTGGACCTGGGTGGCGGTCGAAGGAGGAAGGACGACCCGGTCGACTTGTCGGTAGGTGTGGAAGTCTTGGTGGAAGTCGGCAGCGGGCTCGAGCCGGGCACCCCGCTGTTCCGCGTTCACGCTCGAGACCAAGCCTCCGCCCAGGCTGCGCAGGCACGACTCCTTTCAGCCGTCCGACTCAGCGATCAGTCTCCGCCGCTCAGACCCCTCATCCACGACGTGCTCTAGCGAGCGTCGGCCCAAAGCTCGCCCAGAACGACCCGATAGGCCGGCTGATAAGCCTTCTCGTACTCCGGGGAGTGGTGCACGGCCGGAAATCCGCGCGCGCTCATGCTTCGGTCGAAGCTCGTCCACGCCGCGAACGTGAGGTGAGCCTGCGGGCGGCGTCTGAGCAACTGGCCCAGGCTCCGCCACTCCTTCAGGAACCGGCCCCTCTCGCCCCTGAAGCGCTCGGCGGACATCACGAACAGCGCCAGCAACAGGTCGCGATCCCGGCCGGCACTCTTGTACGGCCTCAAATTGACCCGGAGGACGCTCCCATCCGGCGTCAACCGCACGAGTTCGGGCTCTTGGGCGCCCGGCGGCGTCAGCGCCGCCCACTCGCGTTCGAGCCACCGTCGGGGCCCCTGCTCGTCTCGCACAGCATGTTCCCCGCCGAGGGTGGCCTGGTAGAGCCACTTGTACGCATCCTGGATACGCATCTGGGGAGTCGTCTTCCACTGCACGAGCGCGTAGGCGCAGAGCGACGGGAGGAAACAGGCGGCGACGGCGAGTGTCATGCCTCTATGTTGGCGTTGTGCGTTGGGCGTTGTGCGTTGGGTGGTGGGTGGTGATTGTGGGGGAGCTGGGCAGCCGATTCGCCATAATCAGCCCAGATGGGCACAGTGCTGTTGGATGCGGGTGACATGCGGCGGACTCTGGGCCGTATGGCGCACGAGATCCTGGAAGCAAACGCGGGAGCGACCGACTTGGTTGTCGTAGGCGTTATGCGCCGAGGATGGCCCGTGGCCAAGCGGCTGGCCTTCCTCATGACCCAGATCGAGGGTGCGACCGTGCCCTGCGGAAAGCTCGATATCAGCGCCCACCGGGACGATCGTCCTCCGCTCGAGGCAGATGAGAGCCAGATCCCGTTCGAAGTTAACGGGAAGAGGGTCATTTTGGTGGACGAAGTCATCTTCACGGGCCGTACGATCCGCGCCGCGCTGGACGCTTTGATGGGCTACGGCCGCCCAAGCGAGGTGCAGCTCGCGGTCTTGGTCGATCGAGGACACCGCGAGCTTCCGATCCAGCCGAACTACTTCGGAAAGCAGGTGACCACGACCCGGAACGACCATGTCGTGGTGAAGGTGAACGAGGTGGACGGACAGGATGCCGTGATACTCGAACGAGCGGCCGAGGAGGTCGTGCTGTAATGCCAAGGAACTTGCTAGGGATCCGCCACCTGGAGCCGGCCGAGATCAACGAATTGCTGGAGAGTGGGGCGGAGCTGAAGAACAGGGTGAACGCCGGCAAGCAAGTCGACGCCCTCAAAAACTGCATCGTGGGCATGCTCTTCTTCGAGAACTCGACCCGCACCCGAATCTCGTTCGAGCAGGCGGCTCATTACCTCTCGCTCAAGACCGCCACCTTCTCGGCCTCCAGCAGCTCGATGAGCAAGGGTGAGACCCTCAAAGATACGATCTTGACCTTGCGCTACGAACGACTCAACGGCCTGGTCATGCGACACCGCCTCTCGGGGGCGCCCTACC
>DATLGQ010000369.1:0-2719 GCA_035540435.1 Fimbriimonadaceae bacterium | reverse complement strand
TCGCAATTCTACCGACGTGTGCAAGCAGCCGAATAGTTGGCGCAACCTGCTGCGCTTCGTGAATGCCCTCTCCAGGTGTGCATTTTACGGACTTGACGTTCCGCGCCCGTTGTTCCAATCCAAGGCTCCTCAGCGCAGTCTCAGGGTCCTGTACAATGACCTCGGCGGCGAAGAGGCTGCCATTCAAGCGATGAACAAAGTGTTTCCAAGCTCGGCCTCTGCCCTCGAGGGTTTGCTCTTCGACGGGATGACGATCATGTCCGGGGGCTTTGGCCTCTGCGGAATCCCGGAGAACCTGATTCTCGCGCTGCGGGATTCCGGCGTCCGCGACATCACCGTCATCAGCAACAACTGTGGCGTCGACGACTTCGGCCTCGGCATCCTGCTTCAGACCCGCCAGATCAAGAAGATGGTCTCCAGCTACGTGGGCGAGAACGCGGAATTCGAGCGCCAGTTCCTCAGCGGCGAGCTCGAACTGGAATTCAACCCCCAGGGCACGCTTGCCGAGCGCATTCGGGCAGGAGGCGCCGGGATTCCGGCATTCTTCACCAAGACCGGCTACGGCACCCTGATCGCTGAAGGCAAGGAGACCAGGGACTTCGGCGGTGACTGGTACGTGATGGAGACGGGTCTGACCGCAGATCTGTCGATTGTGAAGGCTTGGAAGGGGGATCGCTCCGGCAATCTCGTTTACCGGAGCACCGCCCGCAACTTCAACCCGATGATGGCCACCGCCGGAAAGGTCTGTGTCGCCGAGGTCGAGGAGCTGTTGGAAGTGGGCGAGCTCGATCCGGACCAAGTTCACACGCCCGCCATTTACGTGGACCGGATCGTGAAGGGCGAGCGCTACGAAAAGCGGATCGAGCGGCTGACCACGCGGGAGCGGTGAGTTTGGAGTTTGGAGTTTGGAGTTTAGAGTTGGGGGTTGGGAGCTCTTCACACCCTCACCCCCACCTCGACCTCTACCGCTCCTTCAGCACTTCGCTCTGAAGTCCTCGTCGAACCACCAGGAACTTGATCCGCTTGGGCTGAAAGCGCTCCCGGAGCACCTCGATCGCGCGGTGGACCCGCACGGTGCCGCCACAGTAGAAGAGATCAACGGCTGCGTAGCCGTGCTCCGGCCACGTGTGGATGGTGTAGTGCGACTCCTGAATGATGACGGCGCCGCTGACGCCGAAGGGCTTGAACTCGTGGAAACTCTCGGCAACCACGGTCGCCTCGGATTCGATCGCAGCCTCACGCATCGCGCCGCCGACCGAAGTCTCGTTCTCGAGCGTCTCACCTGAGCACCCATACAGCTCCACCAGGAGGTGGGACCCGAGCGAAGGCTCCTCGCCCTCCTTGAAGGGGAGTCCTTCCTCGTCCTTGTTGAGCCAGGCTTCGAAAGCCTCGTGATCCTCACAGTGGATCAGCGTCCAGCCGGAATCGGTTTCGATTTTCGGGGGAGCGGCGACGGCCATCGGCTTCGGGAAGAGACGTTTCAGGCTCTGTCGAATCCATTGGGATAGTGAAAAGCGCGGTTCGACCGCAATCGCCGCAAGCGCGGCGCCGCTAAGCAAAACCAGAATGGTGGACAATCAAGCGAACCTCCGTAGTGAACGTGCGCAGACACCAGCTAGGCCCTGGCGCGAGAAACCCGACGAATGGAGAAGGAGCGATGTTCGACTTGTGGTGGCGGGCTCTCGATCGAGTTCGAGCGGTGACCCCTTACCTGAGCGGAGAAGGCCGCACCCGTTTACCCGGTTGTCGTTCATTTCGCTACAACAGGATCTCTCCTAAGACGATCCGACTCGAATCGTCAAAGCCGCCTCACGGTCACCCGTGACGCAAGCAGGCAGTGTACCCATGGGTACCCCCCATGTCAATGCTGCCGCTCTTTGCGGCCGCCACTGACTTGTGCCGCGAGTTTCTACGCCGCCCGACTCGGGGGCGTTGCCGGCGTTTACGCGCACAGGAACAACGAACACCTGCCGCCGGTCCATGCATGAAGAGCCATGAAGACGATCGGAAAGGGGTGTTTGGCCGGGTGGGTCGCCAACCGCTTCGGGGGCGGATGCTGCGGTACCGTGATCCTGTTCGTGATCGTTTTCTGGCTGCTCACCCGACTCATTGGCTGAGCCGAACAAGCCAGAGCCGCCGGAATTCATAATAGGGTTCTGACCAACCTGTACCAAACCTTGGGCGTCGAGCCTTCGGCCGATCCCGCATCTTTGCGGCGCGCCTACCGGAAGCTGGCCCAGAAATATCATCCCGACATCAACCCGGACCCGACCAGCCATGATCAGATGGCTCGGATCAACCAGGCGTTCGAGACGCTGATCGATCCGGTCAGGAGGATGGAGTACGATGCGTTGCTGGCCGGAGGGCTCAGGCTGGACGCAGATCCTCCCCAGCGCCACGAGGCGCCCAAGCCGGTGCAGGTACGGCTCCTTCAGCGTATCCGCGCCCACCGCACGCCCGTGTATGGCCTCTCCTTCGTGCCCGACAGCCACGTGGTGGTCACGAGCGCCTTCGACAACGAGCTCGCTTCGTGGGACGTCGGCTCAGGGGCGGTGCTCCGCCGCATGAAGGTGGAGGGGGGCGCCCTATCGACGATTCGAGCTCTGGGAAGGGAACGAATCGTCGCAGCCGGCTCCTCGGAGAATCAGGTCACGCTGGCTCAGATCGGAAAGGGCGGAGCAGCCTCGACCCGCACGGCCCTCACTCACTGGGTTTCCGC